>JAFASL010000838.1 GCA_019244535.1 Alphaproteobacteria bacterium | reverse complement strand
GGCAATACCGCATTGGACGCTTAGTTGACATCCGCGGCGAGCAGCATGCGGCCATATGGCGCCATCGCCGCTTGGCGGCTCGCGGCGTGGTGGGTCAGGATCGTCATCACATCGCGTCGGATCGCGCCGAGTTCGTCGCTGTCATAGACCCAGCGCGCGCCGTCGAGTTCGCACAGGATATCCAGCGCCCGGCTGACCTGGTGCTGGGCGTAGACCATGTCGCGCCGGGCGCGCAGCGCCTCCGCCTCGGTGATCTTGCGGCCCGAGCTAACCGCCGCGGTGCTGGATTCGCGCCCGGTGTGCAGCAGCAAGGTGGCAACATCGATCGCCGCCGACGCCTCGCCGATCGCCATCTGGATGACCTCCGACTCCGCAAGCCTCGTCACGCCGCGCGACACGCGACGCGCCAGAGCGGCGCAGGCTATGTCGAGGGCTCGGCGGCCAAGCGCGATGGCTACCGGCGGCAGCGAGTAGGACACCAGGAAGCCGCGCGGCGCGCGCAGCACCGGATACTCGGGATGGACCAGTGCGCCGGGGGGCGTGCCGGCAAACAGGTCGCTGACCATCACGCAGCGGTGCTCGGGAATGAACACATCGCGCAAGACCAGCGATTTGCTGCCCGTGCCCTCAAGCCCCAGCACCCGCCAGTCGTCGACGATCTCGACCTCGGAGAGCGACACCAACAAATACGCGATGTGCCGCGGATCGCCCTTCTCACCGAGGAAGGCGCCGACGATCGCCCATTGCGCATAGTCGCAGCCGCTGGAGAACGGGTAATTACCGCTCAGCCGCCAGCCGCCCGGGGCCGGCAGAGCAGCTTCGCGGGGCGCCAGAGACGAGGCGGCAACGGCTTCGGGGTTCTCGCCCCAGACATCAATCTGCGCCTGCTCGGGATATTGCGCGATGATCCACTGATGCTCGGCGAGCACCGCGTACACCCACGCCGAGGACGCGCAGCCATATGTCAGCTCCTCGACGATGCGGGAAAAGAGACTGAACCGGCCCTGCAGGCCACCGAAACGCTTTGGCTGCAGGATGCGCAGGATCCCGGCGTCGCGGTATTCCGCGACGGTCTGCGGCGGCAATTGCCGCGCGGCGGTCGCCGCCGCTGCTCGCCGGGCGAGCCGCGGGATCAGCGCCCGAGCGCGCTCGAGCAACGCGCGCTCTTCCCGCGGGAGGGCATCGTCATTCGCAAAGCAAGTACCTTGGCGAAGGCCGGTCATGCGTTACCTCTGGCTCGAACGAGATCATATCCTCGCATCGGGGCATCCCGATCAACCCTCGCGTCGTTCGAAACGATAGGGTGTCGCGCTAGCGGTAAGCGGATCGAGCGCTAGGCGATGCTCGAGCGGGGGGAAGGCGCGGCTGCGGCAATCCGATCGATCGCAGAGACGGCAGGACAATCCGATCCCCACCTTGGCGCGCTCGAGGTCGAGCCCGTCGCCATAGGCGACATCCTCAGCGTGCGCTACGCTGCAACCCATTGCGACGACGTGAACAGGCCGCGGCTCGGCCCAACGCGCCGCCGGGCGCGTCACGGTCCGCGCGAAGCAGAGATAGGCGGCGCCGTCGGGCAGTTCCGCGACTTGCACCTGAACCGCGCCCGGCTGAGAGAAGGCGGTATGCACGACCCAGCGCGGGCATGAGCCGCCATAGCGCGCAAATGGGAACCCTGCCGCGGAGAAGCGCTTGGAAACGTTCCCCGCCGGGTCGACGCGCACAAAAAAGAACGGCACGCCGCGTGCCCCTGGCCGCTGAAGGGTCGACAACCGGTGACACGCCTGCTCGAAGGAAACCCCAAAGCGCGCTGCAATCGCCTCCATATCGTGCCGCATCGCGCGCGCCGCAGAGAGGTAGGGATCGTATGGCATCAGGATCGCACCGGCGACATAGTTGAGGAGACCCACCCGGATCAGCATTGCCGTTTCGGGCGATGACGGCGCGGCGCTGTGCAGTACCGCTTCGACGGCGGTGCGCGCCTCGAACAGCGCGAGCTGGAATGCCATGTGAAAGCCGCGGCTCTCGCGCGGCAGAGTCTCGGAGATGGCAAGTCGGCGAGTCTCAGGATCGAAGCGGCGGAGCACCCCATCTAGCGGCTGCACGGTAACAGTGAGGCCGTGCGCTCTGCGCAGCCTTTCGGCCAAAGCATGGTTCATCTCGGCTGGGATAGCAGTGCAGCTCGCGGCGATCCCGGCGGCGGCCTCTTCGAGCGGCGGAAAATGGTTGGCGCGATCATCGAAAAAATCGCGCGCCTCCTCGTTGGGCAGCAGAACTCGCCGTCCCGATGAAAGCGTGATCCCGCCGGCATCTTCGCGGGCGACGCGCCAGGCGCGATAGAGGGCGAGCACCGCGCGCGCTGCCGTCGGACTCGAGCCGGCCAAGGCCGTTATTTCCGACTCGGGGACCCCATCGGTACCCAGTAGGGGGTCGGAAAGAGCCTCTCGCAATCCGACTTCCAGCCGCCGTTCCTGCGATCCCGATAGCGCGGCAAGGTCGAGCTGAAGTGTTTCGGCAAGCTTGATCAGCAATGTGCCGCTGACCGCTCGCTGATCGTGCTCGATCAGGTTCAGATAACTCGCCGAGATGCCGAGCCGGTTGGCCAGCGCTTGCTGCGACAGGTTTCGCTCGGTGCGCAGCCGCCGCACTGTGCGCCCGATCTGGACACGGGACATTTTTACACCCTTTACAAAAGTCGTGCGCAGTCTGTGAAGTCGGCGACATATTTGCATTGATAATGCCACATTGGGGCTCGCCGTCGCCGCTGCAATATCGTTATTGAGAACATCCGATTTTGACAGAGGAGCATATGATGCAGCTGGATGGCATTACAGACGTTCGCCGAGACTATGGCCCCTCCGATGTCGAGCGGCTGGCCGGCTCCTTCCGTATTCGTCATACATTAGCGGAAATTGGCGCTGCGCGATTGCGGCACCTGCTGCACAACGAGCCGTTTGTGCCAACCCTTGGCGCCTTGACAGGCAATCAAGCCGTGCAGCAAGTCAAGGCCGGCCTGAAGGCAATCTATCTATCCGGCTGGCAGGTTGCAGCCAATGCCAACACAGCCGGGCAGATGTATCCGGATCAGTCTCTGTATCCGGTGGATGCAGTGCCCAACGTCGTCAGACGGATCAACAACGCGCTGAGGCGCGCCGACCAGATTGCGCGGTCGGAAAACTCAGGCGACGACACTTATTGGATGGCACCCATCATTGCCGATGCCGAGGCCGGGTTCGGCGGGGCGCTGAACGCCTACGAGCTGATGAAGGCGATGATTGAGGCAGGCGCAGCCGGCGTCCATTTTGAGGACCAACTGGCTTCGGAAAAGAAGTGCGGCCACCTCGGCGGCAAGGTGCTCGTGCCGATAAGCCAGCACATACGGACACTCAATGCCGCGCGCCTCGCAGCCGATGTCGAGGGTGTGCCTACCGTGCTGCTGTGCCGCACCGACGCGCAATCTGCGCAATTATTGACCAGCGACATCGATGAGCGAGACCGCCCCTTCATCAGCGGCGAGCGCACCGCGGAAGGCTTTTTCCGCATCCGCCCCGGGCTCGGTGTCGAATACGCGATCGCACGCAGTCTCGCCTATGCCCCTTACGCTGATCTGTTGTGGTGGGAAACGAGCGAGCCCGATCTCGACGAAGCCGAACGCTTTGCCGATGCGGTCCACCGCCAGTTCCCTGGCAAACTGCTGGCCTACAACTGCTCGCCGAGCTTCAACTGGCGGAAAAAGCTGACGCCCGAAGGTCTCGCAAGCTTCCAGCGCGATATCGCCCAAATGGGCTACCGGTTCCAGTTCGTCACCTTGGCTGGCTTCCATAGCCTCAACCTCTCGATGTTCCGGCTGGCGCGCGCATACCTTGAGCACGGTATGGCCGGTTATTCCGAATTGCAGCAGGCCGAGTTCGCGGCTGAGGCCGAAGGCTACACGGCGACCCGGCATCAGCGCGAGGTGGGTGTCGGCTACTTCGACGCTGTCGCGATGGCGATATCGGGCGGGCGCGCTTCGACGACGGCGCTGAGCGGCAGCACCGAAACCGCCCAATTTCACGAAGATCGCCCGGCAGACGTCCCGCGATATGGCCATAACGAAGGCTTGGTGCACAACCACGACTGGGCAGTGCACGATTGGGCCGCGCAATGAAGGCGCAAGGCTGGACGCCTCGCCGCATCGACGAGCGCGGTGTGGTTGTTCGCGGGGCGATGAAGCCCGGCTATGAGAAAGTGCTGACGCCGGAGGCCATCGGCTTCGCCGTCGAGCTCGAGCGGGAATTCGGTGCGGAGCGGCGGCGTCTGCTCGCGCGACGCGCCGAAATTCAGGGTCGGCTGGATTCTGGATGGAAACCCGATTTCCTGCCCCAAACGAAGGCGATCCGCGAGGGCGACTGGCGCGTTGCGGCGATCCCGACGGACCTTCAGGACCGCCGTGTCGAGATCACCGGCCCGACTGACCGTAAAATGGTGATCAACGCCCTCAACTGTGGCGCCAATGTCTTCATGGCCGATTTCGAGGACGCCAATGCGCCGACCTGGGACAATCTGATCGAGGGCCAAGCCAATCTCATCGATGCGGTACGCCAGACCATCACTTACGATGACCCGCAGAGCGGCCGGCATTATTCGCTCAAAGACAAACCGGCTGTGCTGTTCGTGCGGCCGCGCGGCTGGCACTTGCCGGAGGCGCATGTTCTTGTCGATGGCGAGTCGATATCCGGCGCGCTGTTCGACTTCGCGCTGTTCTTTTTTCACAATGCGAAGGAACTGGTGGCGCGAGGCACGGGCCCATATTTCTATCTGCCCAAACTCGAAAGCCATCTCGAAGCGCGGCTATGGAACAGCATCTTCCTCCATGCGCAGGCAAGACTCGGACTGCCCAAGGGGACGATCCGCGCCACCGTGCTGATCGAGACGATCCTCGCCGCTTTCGAAATGGACGAGATTCTCTACGAATTGCGCGATCACTCGGCCGGGCTCAATTGCGGCCGCTGGGATTACATTTTCAGCTTCATCAAGAAATTTGCCGAAGATCCGAATTGTGTATTGCCCGACCGCGGGCAGGTCACGATGACCACGCATTTCCTGCGCAGCTACAGCCGGTTGCTGATCGCGACATGCCATCGCCGCGGCATCCACGCGATGGGTGGAATGGCGGCGCAGATCCCGATCCGCGACGACCCCGCCGCAAACGAAATGGCGATGGAGAAGGTGCGCGCCGACAAACAGCGCGAAGCCGGCGATGGTCACGACGGCACCTGGGTCGCCCATCCGGGCCTTGTGCCGATAGCCAAGGAGATCTTCGACCGCGAAATGCCCTGGCCAAACCAGATCTCCGGAAAGCGGGAAGACATCTACGTTCTGGCTGCGGACCTTCTGGCGGCCCCAGACGGCGCTATTACCGAGGCAGGGCTGCGGCAGAACATCAATGTCGGGATCGGCTATATCGAGGCTTGGTTGCGCGGCACCGGCTGCGTGCCGCTCTACTACCTGATGGAAGATGCCGCCACTGCCGAGATCAGCCGTGCACAGGTTTGGCAATGGATCCGCCACGGCGCCAAGCTCGACGACGGCCGCACCGTCGACTTGGCGCTGTGCCGCGGGCTCCTCAAGGAAGAGCTCGCGAGGTTTCGCGTGTCAACCGAAGACGGCGCTCACGAGCAAGCGGCCGAATTGTTTTCGAGACTGATCGAGGCGCCCGTCTTCCCCGAATTCCTGACGATTCCAGCCTACGACCTGATCACGCGGGCATCTCCATAGCAGCCTGCATGCGATAGGCGGTTCGGATTGCGCAATGGCTGGGGCGAGCGGTCATTGACCTGTCGCTGCCTGTCGGAGATCCTCGTATTTTCCGCTCGACCGACAGGCATTTCGATGACCATTCGGGCCTTGGTTTTCGACGCTTACGGGACGCTCTATGACGTGCAATCGGTGCTGGCCAAAGCCGAGGCGTTGTGCCCGGGCAAGGGAGAGCTGATCAGCGAGGTGTGGCGTCTAAAGCAGTTGGAATATACTTGGCTGCGCAGCCTCATGTTGGAATACGAGGATTTTTGGGAGGTGTCTCGCGCTGCCCTCAACTTTGCCTTACGGGCGGCCGGGATAGAGCCCAATCCCGCAATCCGCGAACCATTGTTGAATAATTATCTGCACCTCGATCCCTATCCCGAAGCGCGCGTTGCGCTCAGCGCTCTTGATGGCCGGAAACTCGCCATCCTGTCGAACGGCACTCCAAGAATGCTCCAGGCGCTCCTCAGCAATTCCGGCCTCGACCGGTGGATCGATACACTAATCAGCGTTGACAGCGTCCGCGCATACAAGCCGCATCCTTCCTGCTATGGCCTTGTCGAGCCGGCGCTTGGTCTAGCAAGGACTGAGGTTTTGTTTGTTTCATCGAACGGTTTCGACGTCGGAGGCGCGAAGTCGTTCGGTTTCGAGGTGGCCTGGGTGCGTCGCGCCGGCGCGGGTGGTCATCAATCGATGTTTGGGATGTTGCGCGGACGCGCCGAGGAGCTCGGCCACGCACCCGATCACACGATTTCGGCGCTGACCGATTTGCCCGGTCTGCTTCCGTCCAGCCAATAATCTGCCGCGCCATCAGATCTCGACTTCGAGGCCGACCTCGACGACCTGCGACGTAGGCACGCCAAAATAGGCGGCTGGCAGATTGGCGTTGAGGTGCATCGCCGCGAACAGCCGTTCTCGCCACACCGCCATGCCGGGCACCCTGCCGCTCGGCACCACCATGATGCGCCGCGAGTAGAATGTAATCTGCTCGGGATCGATGCGGCGCAATGCCGGCTCGCGGCAGGCGAGGCGTAACCCGGCCATCACATCGGGGTGCTCCATGAAGCCGAAATGCAGCAGCACGCGGGTCATCCCGGCGCCGACTGGGACCAGCTTCACCCGCTGTTCGGGGTCGACCCGCGGCGCATCGGTGGTGACAATCGACATCAGCAACAGGCGCTCGTGCAGCACACGGTTGTGCCGTAGATGGTGGGTCAATGCGAGCGGGATCCCTGTGCTGGCTGCGGTAAAGATGGCCGCCGCCCCCGGCAGGCGGACTGGCCGGCTTTCGAGAACCCAGGCGACAAACTCGTCCTCGCCCTGCCGCAACCGTGTCCGCTGCTGTTCGAGCAGCAAGTACCCTGTGCGCCAGGTCATCATCAGGAACGCGACGATCCCCGCCAGCACCAGCGGGAACCAGCCGCCCTCGATCAATTTCGTGGCATTGGCCGAAACGAAGATCAGATCGACAAACAGAAAGAGCCCATTGACCGCGGCAACGAGCACCGGGTGATAGCCCCATTGCAGCGCCACCAGTGCAGCCAGCACCGTGGTGATCGCCATCAACATCGACACGGCAATGCCATAAGCGCCGCCGAGGGCGTCGGACGAGCCGAACATGACGACCGCGCCGAGCGTTCCTGCGGCGAGAAGCCAGTTGACCATCGGCATATAGATTTGGCCTTTTACCTGACTAGCAGTATGGAACACCCGCAGCCGCGGCAGAAAGCCCAGCTGGATTGCCTGCTGAGTGAGCGAATAGGCGCCTGAGATGATAGCCTGTGACGCGATTATGGTAGCCGCAGTGGCGAACGCCACCATCGGATAGTGCAGCCATCCCGGCACAAGCAGATAAAACGGGTTGGCGATTGCATCGGGGTCGGAGAGGAGCAGCGCCCCCTGGCCGAAGTAATTGAGCACGAGAGCCGGCAGCACGATTACAAACCAGCCGAGCCGGATAGGCAGCGCCCCGAAGTGGCCCATATCGGCATACATCGCCTCGCCTCCGGTGACGGCGAGGAACACCGCGCCGAGCACCGTGAAAGAGATGCCGGGCGGGGCATGGATCAAATAGATCAGGGCGCAGTGGGGGCTGAGCGCTTCGAGTATCGCGGGTGCGGCGATAATCCCTCGAACGCCGAAACCTCCGATCGCAGCAAACCACAGCAGCATCAAAGGCCCAAATATGTTGCCGATGAAGGCGGTGCCCTTGCGCTGAACCAGGAACAAGCCCACGAGAATTACGAGAGTGAGCGGAACAACGACCGGCGCCAGCCCCGGCGCATCGACCTTCAGGCCCTCGACCGCGCTCAGCACCGAGATAGCGGGTGTAATCACCCCGTCGCCATAGAGCAGCGCCGCGCCGACCAGGCCGACGACAAGCAGAGAGGCACGCCAGCTGCTCTGCGCCGCGTGCCGCACATCGAGCAGCGCCAGTAGCGCCATGATGCCGCCTTCGCCGTGGTTGTCGGCGCGCATGATCAAGATCGCGTACTTGACCGAGATAATTACAATCAACGTCCACAGGATCAGCGAGGCGACACCGAGGATCGTCTCGGGCGATGCCGTTCCGCCGGCCTGCGCGGCCTGTTTGAATGCGTAAAGCGGGCTGGTCCCGATATCGCCGTAAACGATCCCCAGCGCTACGAGTGCGGCAGCGGCGGGAAGGAGCGGCCTATCGTGGTCCGGCAGCACCGCGGATCGAACCGTGGTCTCCATGTCGTCGTGCCTCCGATCTTCTGGTTCGGTCGAGCCGTAATGTTCGGCGCCTGTCAATCCTCAACGGAACCGGGCGGCAGAGAAAGGCCCGATGTCGATCGAGGGTGGCCGGCCGGTAACGAGGTCAGCGATAATCTTGCCTGTCATCGGCGCCGAAGTCATGCCGACATGACCGTGACCAAACGCATGAATAACGTCCGGCGACGCGCGTGAGGGTCCGATAACCGGCAACGAATCCGGCAGGCTCGGACGATGGCCCATCCATACCGAAATCCGGTCCTCCGGGTGGGACCCGGCGAGCCCGGGCAGCATCTTGCGACCCTGCTCTAGCAATATGTGAGCCCGCCGCCAGTCCGGCGCCGCCTCCAGACCGGCGAGCTCCACGGTTCCGGCAAAGCGCAGGCCGTTATCCATCGGGGTTGCGACGAATTTGCCGTCGGCATCGGCAGTCGGGATTCGCGGCGCGGCTTCGGGGTCGCGGATCATCAGGTGATAGCCTCGCTCGGTCTCTAGCGGCACCTTGTCTCCAGCCTCCGCCGCAAGCGGTTTGGAGTAGGCCCCGGCGCTAATGATCGCGGTATCCGCGGGAAGCTCGCCGATATCGGTTTCGATCGCGGCCAGCCGGGCGTCTCGAAGGCGAAAGCCGTGCGCACGCGCCCGCACCAGCTCGCCTCCCGAGCGAAGGAAATGTTCGACCAGGCGCTCGACCAATTCAACCGGGTTCGAAGTGTGCCCGTTCTCCCTAACGAGCAATCCTCGCACATAGTCGCGTGACAGGGCCGGCTCGAGCTGGCGCAATTCGTGAGCGTCGAATTCATCGATCTCGACCCCGTTCTCGCGTCGCAGGTCCCAAGCAAACCGGTCCTTCTCGAGGCTGTCGGCAGATCGGTACACATAGAGGTGACCCAGGCGGTGGACGAGGTGCTCGGCGCCTGCCGCAGCCACTAGCGGCTTCAGCGCGTCGAGGGTCGGCCCAACGAGCGGGCGCAGAGCGCGGGCCGCCGCCCGTGCCTTTTCCGGTGTGCCGGCCCGGATGAAGCGCAGCAGCCACGGCGCGATCGCAGGCAAGTAGCTCCACCGCAGCGCCAGCGGGGCGAGCGGGTCAGCAAGCCAGCGCGGCACATTCCAGATGACGCCGGGCATCGCCACCGGCGTGACCGACGAGCCATTGAAGCATCCGGCATTGCCAAAGGAGGCACCGCGGCCGGGGTCACCGCTGTCGATGAGGAAAACGCTGTGGCCATCGCGCTGCAGCCAGCACGCCGCGCATACCCCAACCATTCCCGCCCCGATTACTCCAACTCGCCTTGCCCCGGTCCCCGGCATCGCTTTCTCCTGCGGAACTCGGCGACGATCTTAGTTGCGGGCCGCACCGAAGGGGAATGTTCGTGCGGTTGCGGCCACTTGCGCTATAGGTTATTCGAGGCGCGCGGAGAGGTGCCGGAGCGGTCGAACGGGGCGGTCTCGAAAACCGTTGTCCCTCTTGCGGGGGACCGAGGGTTCGAATCCCTCCCTCTCCGCCAACTTATTGATTCAGGGTAATTTTCTTGACATTCAGTGAGCGGAAGCGACCGTAAAACTAGGGTTTTCGCGGTATTATGTAGCAACG
>JAFASL010000810.1 GCA_019244535.1 Alphaproteobacteria bacterium | reverse complement strand
GACCGGAGCTCGTGCGCGCGACTGGGCAAGCAATCTCGCCGACGAAATCTTGCGGGCTGGTCTCGGCGACCGCATCGCGTTCAAGATCAGCTGCCGCTCCGACGAGGTTCGGGCGCCGATTGTCGAGCAACTGGTCACAGCCGGCCTGACCCACGTTTACATGGGAGTAGAGAGCGGCGACGCCGACGGGCTGCGGCATATGAACAAGATGCTGAAGCCCACGCAGCACCTCACGGCGGGTGTTGTATTGCGCGCAGTCGATCTGTCTTTTGATTTCGGCTTCATGTTGTTAGAACCGTATTCCACTCTCGAAGGCGCGCTCGCTAATGTCGAGTTTCTCGACGCCTTTGTCGGCGACGGCTGGAGTGTGGCCAATTTCTGCCGGACACTGCCCTATGCCGGAACGCCGTTAAAGGCGCAGCTGGAGGCGGAGGGCAGGCTCAAAGGCACGCCGTTCGAGCCCGATTACGACTTTCTCGATCCCCGGCTCGACCGGTTTTACGATTGGATGCTGGCGACCTTCCGCCAACGCAATTTCTCCAATGCCGGTCTCTGTCACATTTTGCGGGCTCTGGTCTTCGAGGCACATTTGAAGCTGCCCGGCTACTGCAGCTTCGCAGCCTTGGATCGCGCCTACACACACACCCTCACGGCGCGCTGCAACGGCTATGCCTTGAACACGTTGCGCTCAGCCCTCGATTATTGCGCCCGGACACCACCCGAGCGCATCGAGATCGACCGCGGCTATCTCGCTGACCTGACCGCGCACGAACTCGCGGAAGAGCGCAAACTTACGGCGCAGGTGCTGGCCTTTTTTGTGTCGGTGCGCCAACGTAGTGGCCGGGCATCGGAATTCGCTGCCAGCTTCGAGAATTCCTGGACCGCCGCCCCGCGCGATATCGAGTCGGCGGTTCCGATCAACTGACGCGATCGGGCAGAGCGGTCGGTTAAGCCCGGTTGCGGATCCAGCCGAACCGGGTGTTGCTGCGCCCCAGACCCATTTCGGCGTAGTCCTTTCGCATCTTCGTAAAATTATCGTCGGGGAGCAGGCTCGCTGGCGTGATTGGTGTCGGGTAACCCGGGCCGTGCAGCACCGTATCGATCGGGCTGCCGGGCTGCATGAACGAGGCGTAATCCGGCAAATCACCCTGCTTGTATGCACTACCGCGAGTGCCCACGGCCCGCGCCGTGCGGCCTTGCAGGCCATAAAGGCGCGCGCTATTGAGCCCGAGTATCTTCCGCTTCGCATTGTCATCGAGCGAGGGATAGTTCCATTTGTCCTGGATCTGGTCCGGGATCTGGAAACGCCACAATGCGTCGATCTGCCATTGAGGGCCGCCATACCACAACGAATCCGAGCCGAAGACGATGTTGTCCTCGCCCATGTAGTACAGGAGCTGCCCGATTAGATGCGCCCATACAGTTGGAAAGGTCACAATCATTGAAGCCATCGTTGTGCCAAGCTCCGCATATACATTGCGCAGCCGGTCATGGCTCGATGGGGAGTTTGACGTCGGTTCCGCACCGGATTGATATCTGCCTCCCGCGATCTGTGCCATCTGCGTCGACCAGCGTATGTTTGGAACGCTATGCCCATAGCTGTCCCTAAGTAGCGTCGGGGCCATAGCTCCCGGTAGGTTTTCGATATCCTGCAAGGCTTGCAGCATCCAGAAGCTCGGCCGAATGCAGGCATGGTAAATAACCCAATTGAACTGCGGCCAATTGGTCGCCGCCTTCACAATATCGTCGGGATTGCCATAATCCGGCGTGTTATTCGGCCCGCCCGGTTGCGTGCCCGCCGCCGACAGGCCCTTGTGGATGCAAATATTGAAGAAGCCGGGATGCTTTCTCAGCTGGCCCTTGTTCTGCGCAATGATCCCATAAATGGGGTAGGCGATCTTCTCGTCATCGAGTCGCCACATCGTGAACGGTGCGCCTGGAGAGATACTGGCGGCAAAAGCGACATTGTAGCCCTTCCACGAATCTGGCTGGCAGAATTCGATCTGCCATTGCGTGTAGTCGCCGAAGGCCGGATCCGCGAGGTTGCCCGGGCCAGGATAGATTTGACCGTGTGCCAGTGCCCGGGTCGATCCCGCCAATGCATTGATGAAGTCCCGACACTGCGAGGTCTGGTAGCCGGTCAGGATTTCGCTGACGAGGCTCTGGGTAATATTTGACGCCGGTCCGGGCGTACCGCCTCCAGGAGGCGTGAAGAGCGCAATATTGGCGTTGCTGATTATCGACACGCTGGTCTGAGCCTGAAGATACATTCTGTTGATGTATTGCCCCAGATGAAACTCTCCGAGCGCAGTCGTGTCCGGTCCGGAGTTTGGGGGTGAGCTGGGGCCGAGCTGAGCCGGGTTCCAATCGGTCCAGGGACTGCCGAGCTCGTCGACCCCTGCCGGGTTCCCGCCGGTGCCATTGAACGGGTTGGAGCTGTAGCCTGCGCCTTCAGACACCGGCCCCGGTCCTTGCGCAAGCGCTCTCAACCCATTGGGTCCGTTGGTGCTCGAGCGGACAATGTGCGTCTGGTCATCGAAGACAAACACATCTGCCGGCGTTCCTTGCTCGGCGTAAGCTGCCGGCTCGTACATTTCGACCGGGCTGACCTTGAAAAACGGGCTTCCGAACGCTTCGTTGATGGCAATGAAGGATGCGGCCAGGCCGCCCGTGCCCTCGAGAAATTGCCGGCGGCTGATGCCAAGCTTTTTCGAGGCTGTCTCGGCCAGTTCCTTTATCCGGTGTTCGACATGTTGCTGCTGCCGGGTCTGCGGATACGGCATGTATTCGCCGTTCGAGACCATCCGAGTGGGAACCGGTGATTGAAACGGCTCGGTCTCTGCCGGCGCGCAATGCTCCAGCTGTTCATCGCTCAACCACGCGTCTTCTTCGCGCGAGCCGGGATGCCTGGTCGGATCGGCCATCGTTTCCTCCGTTGTTGGTTTTTGCAGCAGAATATTAACCTTAACGCGCGGCGGATCGTCAACGTTCTCTGCAGCTCGATATGCGCGGGAAGACGGACCGGCAGCCGTGATCGCGAGGCGCCCCGCACGTCCAGACAGTCTCGAACGGGTGAGCGCTCAACAGCGTCTAAAATGCTTGATTCAAACGCTACGTCATGTCATTGCGAAGAGCGCAACGACGAGGCGATGACGGGCCGTGCGGTCGCTACGAAACGGCACTCCGCCAGGGCCTTATAGGCTCCTCAAATCGCTCGCGGGATCGTTAGAACTCCGAAAACTCGTTACCCTCGCGGCTATTGCCGTACATATTTGACGACACGGCGCACGCGGCCCCAATCGCCTGGCTGCACGACATAGAGGTCGCCGTGCGAATCGACCCAGATGCCATGGCAGGACCGGTTGACCGGCCCGTCACCCCAGCGTGCCAAACGCTCGCCATCGAGGGTAAGGATGCTGATCATGCCGCCATTGTGCTCGGGAATGTAAACCGTGTCGTCTTGGTCGACGTAGAAGAACGCCGGGCCGATCAGTTCAGTGGG
>JAFASL010000742.1 GCA_019244535.1 Alphaproteobacteria bacterium | reverse complement strand
CCGCCCCTGGACCCGCGCCGAGCTGTTTGACCTCAGGGTCCTGGTAATGTTCTTCGAGCGCGATGATGTAGGGCTTCTTTGCCATTCCTATCCTCCCTGCCGGCGGTGTCATTGGTCGTCAGGCCGCCGGCTTTACAGCACGAGTCGCGGCGGCTCGGCGACCCTCTTTTCGGTCATCGATAGATGCCGGTTAGAAAGCTGGGATCATTGGGGCGGGCACGAGGTGTTCCTCGACGCCGCGGACGCCAGCGATCGTTTCCGCCGCGACCCGCAGTGCTTGCCGCTTTTCGGTAGCCTCATCCGCAGAGATCCAGAAATGAACGACACCGTCGCGCACAAACTTTACCGGACAGTGCACCAAAATGCGAGCGGCCGTTTACGGTTAGGGTTTCGGATGCCGGCCCGGCGCGAGCAGTCGACACGGGTAAGGGCCGAGTGCCGGCGTCCGAAAGCCTCCGAAGAACGAACCCGCGGGATAGCGGCGAGCAGTTGGCCGCGGGAACTGGTCTCCATAGCCCGAAGCCGACAATCGAGGCCGGTGGGATCGAATGGGGAACATCCTCTATTGGGCAATGAGTCTTTGGTAGCGGGTCCTGCCAATGGTGTTGTCGGTCACCTCGCCGATACGCAACACGGTCAGCCCCTTGTAGGAGGCCCATTTGAAGGCGTTTTCGATGTTGTCCCAGCCGTGGTCGCTGGTGACCCCGCCCGCCAGGGCATTCTCTCCCTTCATAGTCACCTGATCGGCGTCAGCCGCCTGGGCCACCCAGAACACCAGCGCCTTTGGCTTGCGAGGCGTCGATCTGGCAGGTATGCCTGTCTTCGCAGTTGTCCATCTCCAGCGCCGTGAAATGCAGGTTTACGGCTCTGACGTTGTGAAAGCGGTGGACCATGGCGACCGTGGCGCCGTAGCCGTGGCCTGAGGTGCCGTCAGTGTAGTCGACGCTCGTGCGGATCTGCCCCGCGGCAATTTCGGCAATTCGGGGATGGCTCGCCGTGGCCGCCATCTGCCAGTGGACGCCGGGAATCTTGATGCCGAGCGGAATGGTTGCAAAAGCGCCGCCGAAGCTCTCGTGAGCCGTCTCGAGCATGCGGCGGCCGTGCTCGACTAGGGTGCCGTTGTACCAGTCGATGAAGTCCTTGCCGTAGGGAATGCCGCGGAAATCGTCGAGTTGGACGAAGGTGCTCGCGCGCCCGTCGGCGACGGTCCCGTCATCTGGCGGACCGATCTCGTCAGCGCTCTTGAGCGACGTGCTCCACGCCCGGTTTACCCCAGCGAGATTGCCGTACCGCGCCAGGACCCAGGCCCGGAAGTCGGCACGGGCGGGGTCGCTGTAGGCCTGGAAGAAGCCGCGGTTCGGATACCCTGAGCCGCTGTCGTGAGAATTGTATGATGGGTAGCGCAACTCCCCTGCCGGCCCGGTGCCGATCGAAACCTCGTCGATGATCTGCTTCTTCGCGGCAAAGTGAGACTGGAACTCTTGCATGAACCGCTGGTATTTCGGAACAATCCAATCGTCTTTCCAAAGGGCGACGGTTTCGCCGTTAAAATTGTCCTGTTCGCTCTTGTACATCAGATCGAACTGGCTGCGCCCGGGTTGTTCGGAGGTGTATTCGCCCCAGATCCACGACGGTATGGGAATATTGCAAGCATCACCGACATTACCGCCGCATTTGTGGAATGACATGACTGGAATGATGTGAAGTCCGGCTCTTTCAATATCGTCGAAGACTGAGTCGTAGTAGGACCAATCCCACTGGTTGTCGCCGTTGGCCGCGACGACGCCCCACCACACGTCCACCGCCACCGCCCTGACGCCGATGGCCTTGGCCATCTGCAATTGCCGCCGGAAGTCGTTGCGCGCCTGGTCGTTGAAGCGCATGTCGAGCGGCGCCATCACGTTGGCTGTCTCCAGCGCATCCGCCTGGGCGGAGCGCGCCAGCGGCGGAGCGGCCAACAGTAAAACCAGGATAGCAGCGCCCAGCCACGGGCGTGGGGCCGAGTGGCGGCACTGAAAATCGGGGGTCATCTCTCCGCGCTCGCGCAGCTGATCCGACATGGGTCAACGGCCATATGCATCGGCAAGGGCAAAGCCAGGGCGCCGTATGAGTTCGGCTGCAAGATCTCGGTGGGGACCCCGGCCATCAGGCGCCGGACCAGCTCGAACTTGCTGGGCCGCAGAACCGGCAGCACGGCCGGCCCTTCGCCCTTGAATATCCGACCGGCATAGCTCCAGCGTCGTTGCGATAGCCGCGGGCGCTGCGGCTCGGCGTCGATCCCCACGCAGCGGAACTGATGGTTCGCAGAC
>JAFASL010000708.1 GCA_019244535.1 Alphaproteobacteria bacterium | reverse complement strand
GTTCGTCCCGCCGCTGGTATGGCGGCGCCATTGGCCGGGTGACCTTTGACGGGAATATGAACACCGGCCTCAACTTGCGCACGATCCGTATGAAGGACGGCGTTGCCGAAGTCCGCGCCGGGGCGACGTTGCTTTACGACAGCGACCCGGAGGCGGAAGAAGCCGAGACCCGCTTGAAGGCGGCCGCGATGTTTACCGCGATCCGCGGGACGAAGGCAGCGACCGCCGCCCGCGCGCCGGCGGCAGCCGAAATCGGCAAGGGTCGCCGGGTGCTGCTGATCGATCACGAAGACTCTTTCGTCCACACCTTGGCCAATTACATCCGCACGACAGGCGCCGAGGTCGTCACGATGCGCCCCGATTTGGCCCGCGAGGCGCTGCGAACAGGCGGCAGTCACGAACTCGTCGTGCTGTCACCCGGACCGGGTCGACCGTCCGATTTTGCGATGGCCGAGACGCTTGATTTGGTTGTCCGGCGTCGCCTGCCCGCGTTTGGCGTTTGCCTCGGCTTGCAAGGGATCGTCGAGTATTTCGGCGGCTCGCTCGCCGTCCTCGACGTGCCAGTCCACGGCAAGCCCTCGTTGGTCCGAGCATGTGGCGGCCGGCTGCTCGGGGGATTGCCGAGTGAGTTCATCGTCGGGCGGTATCACTCATTGCACGCCCATCGCAGCACATTGCCGCCGCAGCTTTCGATCACAGCCGAAACCGCGGACGGGGTGGTGATGGCGATCGAGCACCGCCATCTGCCGATCGCCGCGGTGCAATTTCACCCGGAATCGGTCATGACCGCGCGCGAAGAAGTCGGCATGCCGATTATTGCCGCAGTCATGTCGTCGCTCCGAGCGGTACCTGATCGGGGAAGCGTCCGCCGCTACCCGCCGATGGCGCCCTGGGTTTCGACAAACACTGAATAGATCGACTGGCTGGCCGCCATGAACAGCCGGTTGCGCTTGACGCCGCCGAAACACAGATTGGCGCAGCGCTCCGGCAGCATGATGCGGCCGATCATCTTCCCATCCGGGGCGAGCACGACTACGCCGTCCTCGGCCTCGCCGCCTGACCATGCGCACCAAGAATTACCCTGGACATCCACCCGCATACCGTCGGAGCCGCCCGGCTCGGCGCTGTTGAACTCACGCCGATTGGCGGTCTTGGTGCCGTTATTGACGACATCGTAGAGCTGGATCGTGCGCTGCCCGGGGCCGGGCGTGTCGATGACGTAGAGCAGCTTCTCGTCAGGCGAAAAAGCAAGCCCATTCGGCCGCTTCATGTCCCCAACCGCGATCGTCATCCGGCCCGTGGCCGGATCAAGCCGATAGACACGATATGGCAATTCCGCAGTCGCCTTGTGTCCGAGATAATTGCCGCGAATGCCGGCGCCGTTGTCGCTGAACCAAATCGAGCCATCGGACTTGACGACGACGTCATTGGGCCCGGTCAATTGCTTCCCGTCAAAGGTTTCGGCCAGCACTGTGATCGTGCCGTCATGCTCCGTCCGCGTCACGCGCTGTGTGTCCATCTCGCAAGTGACGAGCCGTCCCTGGCGGTCGCGGGTGTTGCCGTTGGCATAATGCGACGGCTTGCGAAATACGCTGACCGTCCCAGTCTCTTCCTCCCACTTCATCATCCGGTCGTTTGGAATGTCGCTCCATATCAAGCAGCGAAGGTCCCCAAACCACACCGGGCCTTCGTTGAACCGGCAACCGGTGGCGATCCGCTCGACCGCGGCATTTCCGAGCACCAGCGACGTAAAGCGCGGGTCCAGGGTCTTTATCCTCTGATCCGGATAACGCACGATTTCCGGATCCCAAGTCGCTGCCATTTATGCCAATCCCCCACCGATCATGAATGCCCGCCGACTGCCATCTAAGCCTCTGGCCGGGATTACGAATTCGGGCCGCGTTCCATCGACACCGGTTGCCAGCGCTTGAGGCCGCTGCCCGCCAGCACCGAGGGATTGACGCAAGACATCGGCCACTTGCCTGTGAGCGCCAACGAGAGCTCGAGACCAACCCGGCGGCGGCGCGCCGGGTCGAACCGCGCCGTCGCCGAGGCGACATGAGCAGTCAAGATCACATTGCTCATCCGCAGCAGCGGATTGTTGCCGCCCGGCGGCTCCTGCTCCAGCACGTCGAGCCCGGCGCCGGCGATCATACCATCGTCGAGCGCCTTGATCAGCGCCGCTTCGTCCGTTGTCGGCCCGCGGCCGGTGCTCACATAAATCGCGGTCTTCTTCATCTGGCGGAAATGCTCTTCTCGAATCAGCCGGTTAGCGCTCTCGGTCGCCGGCGTGTGCATCGAGATTATATCGGCGCGCGCCAGCAATTCGGGCAAGCTGACCGGCTCGACCCCGCGTTCGACCATGACGATCTCTTCGATGAAAGGGTCATAGGCGAGGATGTGCAGGCCGAACGGTTTGGCCCGTTCGGCGACCGCCCGCGCGACGTGGCCAAAGGCGATCAGCCCCAGGGTCAGGCCGCGAAGCCGCGGAATTTTCAGCAGCGCCGGGCGGCCTTCGGCCCAGCGGCCTTCGCGCACCATGCGGT
>JAFASL010000564.1 GCA_019244535.1 Alphaproteobacteria bacterium | reverse complement strand
CGCCATAGGCTTTTGTGATCACGGCAGCTTCGGTGTTGAGTCCAGGCGCGAATTCGCCGGGCAATGCCACCGGATCGAGGCACGCCCCCATCGGCTCGATCTCTGGCACGACAAGCTCGCCGATGTCTTCGGCGCTGTATGGGTCAGCTGCGAACACCGCCGCTATCGGCTCGCCGACATAGCGTACCCGTCCCTTCGCCAAGACCGGCTGGCGGTAAGTCTCCAGTCCCGGGACGGGCGTCATGCGAAAGCCGATCGGCGGGATATCGGCAACGTCTTGCGCAGTCCAGACGGCGAGCGTGCCGGGATGGGCCGACGCCTCTGCCAAGCGAATGCCGATCAACCGGCCAAACGCGACCGGCGAGCGCACCACCCGCATGTAAAGCGCGTCTGGTGGCGCAATGTCGGCCGCAAATCGCCCGCTGCCGGTCAGCAGCGGGCGGTCTTCCAGGCGCTTGACCGATTGGCCGATCAGGCTCATCTGCGCATTTCAAAAGCTGCGGCAAGCACCGATTTCAGAATGTTCTGGTAGCCGGTGCAGCGGCATAAATTTGCCGACAACGCCTCACGCAATTCGGGCTCGGCGATATTGGGGTCACGTTCCAGGATGCCGGCGGCCAGCATCAGAAATCCCGGCGTGCAGAATCCGCATTGCAATCCGTGATGGTCCCAAAACGCTTGTTGCAGCGGGTGCAATTTGCCGCCGGCCGCGAGTCCCTCGACAGTGCGCACGCGGGCGCCATCTGCCTGCACCGCGAACATCAGGCAGGACCGCACCGGCTGGTCGTCGACCAACACAGTGCACGCACCGCAGACACCATGCTCGCAGCCGAGATGCGTGCCGGTGAGGCCGCAATCCTCGCGCAATGCATCGGCCAGCGACCGCCGCGGCTCGACACGGATCGTGCGCTTGTCGCCGTTCACCGTGAAAGTGACGTCCTGCTTTTCGCTCATTGGGCTTTGCGCTCCGCCTCGCGCAGCAAATGCAAGACTCGTTGCGGCGTTATCGGCATTTCGAAGATCCCGACGCCGAACGGCGCCAATGCGTCCGAAACCGCGTTGAGGACAGCCGCGGGCGCGCCGATCGTACCGCCCTCGCCGACCCCCTTCGCACCGGTGACGCTCGCATCGGTTGGGGTTACCAGATGTTGGATTTCGAGTTTCGGTATCTCCGCCATGGTCGGCACCAGATAGTCCGAAAGCGACCCGGTCAATGGGTTGCCCGCGTCATCGTAAACCACCCTTTCGTAGAGCGCGTTGGCAATGCCCTGGGCGACACCGCCGTGGATCTGTCCCTCGACGATCATCGGGTTGATCAACTGCCCCGCGTCCTCGACGATGACGAACCTTTCGATCGTGACCTGACCCGTCGCTCCATCGGCCGCGACGATCGCAATATGGCAGGCGTTCGAGAAGGTGCCGTACGGGTCGTAGGTCGCCACCGCGGATAACCCGGTTTCGGCGATCGCAGGAAAGCGGTGGCTCTGGTGATAGGCGGCGCGCGCCAGTTGCCGCACCTCGATGCTGAGATCGGTGCCGCGCACAAAGGCGCGCCCGTCGTTGATTTCGATGTCGGAGGCGGCCGCCTCCAACACTTGGCTGGCGACAGCCTGCAGGCGCTCGCGCAGTTTCGTGCCCGCGAGCTTGCAGGCCCCGCCGGCGATCACCAGTGAGCGGCTGGCAAAAGTGCCCCAGCCGTAGGGCGTGCGATCCGTGTCGCCCGCGACAACGCGAATGTCCCTGGGGGCGATCCCGGTCTCGTCCGCGACCAGTTGCGCTAAGGTCGTCTTCAGCCCCTGACCGTGTGGCGAGCTGCCGATCCGGGCTTCGAGAAAACCGGAGGGATCGATCACCAGCTCGACCCGCTCAAAGCCTGGCGTCATTACCATGCGCCGCGCCGCAAAGGCGGGAGTACCGGGGCCGGTGCGCTCCGCGAAAACCGACATCCCGAGGCCGAGCCAACACCCCTCGCTACGCGCCGTTTGCTGTCGCGTGCGGAATTGCGCGATGTCGATGACCTGTGCCGCCGCTTCCATCGCCTCGCGATAGCTGCCGGGGTCGTGCACGACACCGGTCACCGAGGTGTGCGGGAACTCGGCGGTCAGGTTACGGCGCCGGATTTCGAGCGCATCGAGCCCGAGCCGGGCGGCGGCGCAATCCATCAGCCGCTCCATCGCCGCGGTGATCACGGGTCGCGACACGCCGCGGTATGGCGCCATCGGACAGGTGTTGGTGGCGATGGCGCGGGCTCGGGCGCGATACTCCGTCAGCTGGTAAGGTCCGGGCATATCGGCGAGCGCCATCAGGGGCTCGACCCCGCAAGTGGCGGGAAAATTCGAATAGGCTCCGACATTGCACAGGATATCGGCGTCGATCGCCAGCAATCGGCCGTCCGCATCAAATGCGCCGCGCAGATGGAGGCGCTGGTCGCGCGCGTGAAACGAGGCGGTCAGGTTTTCCAGCCGGTCTTCAATCCACGCGACCGTGCACGCGAAATGCCGCGCCGCCCAGACCGCGGCGACATATTCCGGGATCAGCGCCATCTTCTGGCCGAAGCCGCCGCCGACCTCGGGTGCGATGACGCGGAGCTCGGATTCGGCGATCCCCAGCGCGTCGGCAATGCCGGTGCGTAACAGATGCGGCATTTGGGTCGATGCCGAGAGCGTGACGCGGCCGCTCGCGGTGTCGAAAGCTGCGACGGCACCGCGCGCCTCCAGCGGCATCGCCGCCTGCCGGCCTGACGTGAACGTAAATTCGACGACTTGATCTGCACTCGTGAATGCGACGACGACGCCGGCGGTTTCGAAGCGCGCGTCGATCAACGTATTCTGCGCTGCCGCCTCATGGACCAGTGGCGCGCTGGGCGCCAATGCCTGGTCGAGCGTCACGACCGGCGTCTCGGGATTGATCTCGACCGTGACTCGTTCGGCAAGATCTTCCGCGTCAGCCGCAGTGTCGGAGATAACCGCGGCGATCGGCTCGCCGACATAGATGACGCGCTCACTGGCGAGGATCGGCTGTGCGACAGCGACGCAATCCGGGCGGTCGAGGCGCGGACAGATCGGTTTGACATCGCCGAGCGCCGCCGCGGTTATCATTGGTGTTTCCGGCGGCGCGTTCACCGTCAGGATGCGGCCCCTTGCGATCGGGCTGCGCACAAAGCGCAAGAAGCGGGCGCCCTGCGCCAGATCCGCAGAGTAGCGGCCGTGACCCTGCAATAAAACCGGGTCCTCGTAACGCGGCAGCGGGCGGCCAACCCACCTCACCGTGTGAGCGCCTGGTTTAATGCGCGTCGGACCATCGCCCGTACGAGGTCGCGGCGATATACGGTGCTCGCGTGAATGTCTTCCAGCGGCTCGATCGCCTCGGCGGCGATATTGCCGGCCTCGCGGACAATGTCGGGCCCGCCATCGCTGCCGGTCAGTAGCGCTTCGGCCGCAGCGATGCGCGACGGCCGGTCTGCGGCGCCGCCGACCCCGAGTCGCGCGTCAACGATGCGGCCGTCTTCGAGCCGCAGAACGGCGGCGGCCATGGCGAGCGCATAGTCACCGGCGCGCCTGCTGAACTCGGCAAAGCCTGTCCGCCAGCTGTCATCGAGCAAGCCAAGCCGGATTTCGGCGAGGAGTTCGTCCGGTTGTAGAGTGGTCGTGAGCGCCCCGGCGAAATACTCGTTCGGCCGGACATTGCGGCGCCCGCGGCGGCTCATGATGGCGAGCTCGGCATTGAGCGTCGTGGCCACCAGGCACCATTCGGAAGCCGGATCGGCATGCGCGATGCTGCCGCAGAACGTGCCGCGGCAGCGGATCGGAAGATGCCCGATGTGCCGCGCGACCCGCGGCAGAAACGCGGCGAGCACGCCACGGGCGACAGGGGTCTCGAAGCGAGCGTGCCGGGCAAGAGCCCCGATGCGCAACTGGCCCCCATCCTCTCGCACATAATCGAGCGCATCGATGCGATTGATGTCGATGAGGCTCGCGGGGCGGGCGAGCCGAAAATTCATCGCCGGCACGAGGCTCTGCCCGCCGGCGAGGATCTTCCCCTCTTCACCATGTTCGGCGAGAAGGTCGATTGCCTCATCGACCGAGCGCGGCGCAAAATATCTGAACGAAACGGGTTTCATAACCTATCGCTGTCTGCAACCTATACTTGTTCTAGACTCCGATCTTTGCTGCTTTCTGCAGCGAATCTGCAGCTAATTCAAGCTTGGATTGTATACTGGCCCGGCCGATCCCTGCCCGGCCCGCCGTGCCCGAGCGGCTCGCGCCACCAGAGAAATGCGGCAAATTTCCCCTCCTTTTCGAATCGACCCCCTTTATCCACGTCCAATATATGCGCTGACTGTGGACCCAAGGCGGTTGTCTGGGCTACTCCTGAAATTCTGGCGGCCCCTAGACCGAAGTGCCGTCAGCAGGAGAGACCTCGGATGTCCGATGATACCGCAGCCCATCATCTCCGCCGGCGCGATCTGATCAAAACCGGAGTTCTCGCGGGTATGGCCGCAGTCCTCCCGTGGCAAGAAGCTCGGGCCGATCTCCCAGAGGTCGCACGCAACCGTACGATGGTCCTCTCCTGGGGCGGCCGGGAAGGCCGGTGGGTCGACTGGGATCTGTGGAACCCGTACTCGATCGGCTCGAACCACCAGAACGGAGCCAACCTCATCTATGAGCCGCTCGCCTATTACAGCGCGTTCGCCGACAAGACATATATGTGGCTCGCCGAGAGCTACGAATTCACGCCCGATCTCAAACGCCTCACGATCAAGACCCGATCCGGCATCGACTGGAGCGACGGGCAGCCGTTCAGCGCCGAGGATGTCGCCTATACGCTCAACTCCCTGCGTGACCTCGGGCCCAAGGTGCGCTGGGGCGTCGATGTACAGCAGGCGGTCGACAAGGCGGTGGCATCCGATCCCAATACTGTGGTGGTCGATTTCAAAATCCCGGCGCCGCGCTTTTTCTTTTTTATGACGTACAAATACGACATCGGCGTCTACATCGTTCCAAAGCACGTCTTCGACGGGCAGGACTGGACGACATTCAAGCACTTCGATCTGGCAAAGAGATGGCCGATCACCACCGGTCCCTGGCAGGTCGTCGACGCTTCGCCACAGCAGAAGGTGTTTGACCGGCGCGCGACTTGGTGGGCGGCCGACCGCAAGCTCGCTCCTATGCCGTCGGTCGAACGCAACATCTCTCTGCCTTTTGCCGGCGAGCAGCAGACGGCCCAGGCGCTGATCACAAACCAGCTCGATGATGGCAACGCGATCCAGCCCGCCACCTTCCCGACGGTATTCCGGCAGAATCCCAAGGTGATCACCTATACCGGGCAAAAACCGCCTTACGGTTATATGGATTGGTGGCCGATCTCCCTCTATGTCAACACCGAGCGCACGCCTTTCGACGACAAAAACGTGCGCTGGGCATTGAGCTACTACATCGACCGCCAGCAATTGATCGAGGTCGGCTATCTCGGTGCGAACACCCCGTCGAAATTGCCGATGCCTCCCTATCCGCCATTGATGCCCTATTTCGACGCGGTCAAGGATCTGCTGGCGAAATACGACACCGACGAATTCGCCCCCAAGAAGGGCGATGCATTACTGGCGGCAAAGGGCTTCAAGAAGAGCACCGACGGGTACTGGACCGATGGCGAGGGTAAGCGCCTCAACGTGGACATCATTGGCTTCGGGGCATCCGGACCGGCGATGGGCCCTGTGCTGGTGGAAATGCTGAAGCGCCGCGGGATCGATTCCAGCATGGCGCTGCCGCCCGACTTCGACGACCGGTTTCAGAAGGGACAGTTCGACGGCGCGATTTACGGCCATGGCGGCTCAGTCAACGAGCCCTATGCAACGATGCGGCTTTACCAGAGCGCTTCGATCGCCGTCCCCGGCGCCCATCAGGCGAACTTTTCGCGCTGGAAAAACTCCGAATACGATAAACTGGTCGATGAAGCCTACGGCATCGCGCCCGACGATACGAAGCGGCTCAGCGACATCTGGCGTCGCGCGATGGAGATCTGGCTACCCGAATTGCCCGACATCCAGCTCGTGCAAAATTATCACCGCATCCCGTGGAACACAAATTACTGGAAACACTGGCCAACCGAGCAGGATTCCTACGTCAACGGCGCGCACTGGCACCTCACCTTCGCAATGGTGCTATGGAACCTCCAGCCAGCTTGAGCATCTTACCCGGACCAGATTGCTTCGTCGCTCCGCTCCTCGCAATGACGACCAAAACGGGAGTGTCATTGCGAGCAAAGCGAAGCAATCTCGGTCATAAAACTCGATCTCGAGTATTAAGTCCGCACCACTAGATGCAAGCCGCTTATATTGTGCGCCGGTTTGGCGTCTTTCTGCTGATCGTCTGGCTCGCGGGCACGCTCAATTTTTTTCTGCCGCGCCTCTCGGGGCAGGACCCGGTGCGCACCAAGCTGCTGCAGCAGGCGGCGCTCGGGGGTTATGTGCAGGGCGGCATCGAGGAGATGACGCACGAATACGAGCGACGTTTTGGCCTCGATAAACCACTGTGGCGCCAGTACCTCACCTATCTCGGGGACATCACGCGGCTCGACTTCAACTACTCGATCGCCAATTATCCGCGTACCGTCCGCGAGTTGGTTGCCGATGCCCTGCCCTGGACAATCGGATTACTCGGCACCACGACGCTCATATCATTCGGCATCGGCACGTTGCTCGGGGCGCTGCTCGCCTGGCCGCGCGCGCCCAGATGGATGGCTTGGCTGATGCCGCCGCTCTGGGCGCTGCATGCGATCCCGTTCTTTCTGCTCGGGCTCATTCTAACCTACCTGCTGGCTTTCCAGGTGCCGCTTCTGCCGATTTTTGGGGGTTACTCCGCAGGTGCCACGCCGGCATTCAGCTGGAGTTTCCTCTGGGACGTGCTGCAGCACGCGGTACTGCCGGCGCTGTCGATCATTCTGGTTTCGACGGGCGGTTGGGCGCTGGGGATGCGCGGCATGATGGTCACAACGATGGGTGAGGACTATGTCCTTTTCGCCGAAGCGAAGGGGCTGAAGG
>JAFASL010000540.1 GCA_019244535.1 Alphaproteobacteria bacterium | reverse complement strand
CGCGTTCCGGTGGCGAAGTCGTCGGGCGACTGCTTGCAGCCATGCAGCATCACGACGAGCGGCAGCGGTTCTGCGCAATAACGACCTGGAATGAAGAGCTTGTACCTCCGGCTGCCGGCCTCGTTCGCATAGCTGTGGTTGTTGAAGCGGGATCCGCCCGGCAAACATGGCTTCGCGTTTTGCGCGAAATCGCCGGCCATCCCGCGCAGGCCTCGACTGGCACCGCGCTGTCCAAGACGGTCAAGCAATCCGCGCATCACCTCGGCCATGTTCGGTTGGGCAGAGCCTTCGGATAGTGCGGCAACGGTGTGCTGCTGTGCATCGACGCCAGGTGCCGTCCAATAAGTTGGGCGCGAGCGCGGCGGCACCATGCCGACCGGTTGTCCACCGCGAAGCGCCATGCTCATTGATTCGGGATCGCGCGCTTTCGAGGCTTCTGGAGATTGCTGCTTTTGGGGCACTCGTTGCAGGAGCGCCGTCGCCTCGGCGAGCCGCCCTGCACGGGTCAGGCGGACCACTTCGGCCATCCGTGCGTTTGGGTCCAAAATCATAATGGTTGTTCCTTCTTGAGGGGAGGTCGGGCAACGGACGAGCGTGGTCTTCCCTGCATCGGAAAGGCGCAAGGCCAACGCAAGCCAGCTAAGGGTAAAAGAGCGGCTATCGAATGCGATCGCCTAAAGCTGCCTTGAGCGCGGGGCTGACGTGCAGCGCCCCGAGGACGTGTATTGACGCAATCGTTCGCAATGCCAGCTCTGGTGATACGTCGTCAGCAATACTGACAAGGCCGAGAACTTGGATGTGAAGCGTTTCACCAGCGGCTTGAACAGCTTCCAAGTCTTGGCGAGTGTAACGTCTGAGTCCGAGCTCAAGTTGGCGGCGGGCCACGGACTGCTTAACGGAATTGTGATGGCGGTCAAGCTGGTTGCGAATGGCTGTCCGAATAAAATCGGTACGGTTAGAGTAGAACCCTTCCTGCACGAGCAGATCGACATGACCAAGGTCAACATAGCCGAGGTTGATCGTTATCTTCTCACTATCGCTTGTCTTAGGTCGAAGCTCGCGGACGATGTTGGCCATCTATACGCCATCTGAACGCCATCCATGTGGATGGTACATTGTGGACGATTGCGGATTTTCAAGCCGTAAACCCCGAGCACGCCGCTGAGGTCGACGCTTGGCGGCAGGGAGCCGGACACCCGCGTAGATCGCCATCGGTGTGTTTCTCGCCGCCGCATGGGCGGGCATTGCCTGTAGTGTGTCCTCGATCGGGCTAATCCGCGCCTTTTGTTTGGTTGCGATCGATGAATCCGATGCGCGTCTCGTCCTCGGACCAACCCCTACCTCAAGAGCGCCCGAGGCAGACTTGCGTCATCTCGGTCCCTCTCTAGCCCAACCGCTCCACCCGCGGGACGGAGCATTAGAGGGAGTGTGTGGGCACGTTGGGCTTGCGTCCGTGCCGGCATCGCGGAATGGTGGGACCCGCCATTAGGTAATTGCTGACACGACGGAGAGCGGATCAATATCATGGGCGAGTTCGGGATCGGACAGCCGGTGCGGCGTTTCGAGGACAAGCGTCTGCTGGGCGGCAACGGCCGTTTCCAAAGCGACAACAACCTGCATGGCCAATTGTACGCTTACGTGCTGCGCTCGCCGCACGCCCACGCCCGCATCCGCAAACTCGAGCTCACCGCAGCCCGGGATGCGCCCGGTGTCGCCCTGATCCTAACCGTGGCCGACCTCGTCCAGGCCAAGCTCGGAGTGATGGGCGTGCCGTTCCAGCGCAAGCGACCAGACGGATCACCAATGTTCGCTCGCCCCTTTCTCGGCCTTGCGCAGGGCACGGTGCGGCATGTCGGCGAACCGGTTACCTTCGTGGTGGCCGAGACGCTGGCACAGGCTAAGGACGCGGCGGAACTGGTCGAGATCGATTACGAGGCGTTGCCCTCGGTCACCGACACCGCCGAAGCGGCCGAGGGCAAGATCGCAGTCTGGGACGAGTGCCCAGACAACCTCTCGAACCTGTTCGAGGCCGGCAATAGAGCTGCGACTGAGGAGGCTTTCTCGAAGGCGGCTCACATAATCCAGCGCCGCTACGTGATCAGCCGGGTTTATGCACATTTCATGGAACCGCGCGGCGCGATCGGCGTGTGGGAGCCGGGCGAAGACCGTTTCACTCTGTACGCCGACGTGCAGTATCCGCACAGGGTGCGTCAGGCGCTCGCGACGCGTATTTTTAAAATTCCGGAGAGCAAAATTCGGGTCATCGCCGGCGACGTCGGTGGTGGGTTCGGCACCAAGGGCTGGCAATATCCCGAGCATCGGCTTGTGCTGCTCGCGGCGAGGAAATTACGCCGGCCCGTCAAATGGACCTGCGAGCGCAGCGAGGCGATCCAGGCTGACGAGCACGCTCGCGACAATGTCAGCGACGCCGAGCTGGCGCTCGATAAGGACGGGAGGTTTCTTGGCCTTCGGGTCAAAACATTGGCCAATGTCGGAGCCTACATCTCGTCCGAGCGCAACCTACTCGCCAGTTTCAGCAATGTCGGCACGCTGACCGGGGTTTACCACATCCCGGCGGCGCATGTCGCAGTGCTGGCAGTGATGTCCAACACCAACGGGACCGCACCTTACCGCGGCGCCGGAAGGCCGGAAGCAACCTATGTCATCGAGCGCCTGATCGACGACGCCGCGCGCGAGTTGGGAACGGACCCGGTCGAATTGCGGACCAAAAACCTGATCCCGGCCTCGGCGATGCCTTACAAGACCGCCTTGAACCTCAACTACGATTGCGGCGATTTCCTCGCCAACCAGCAGAAAGCTCTGGCGCAATCGGATTGGGCCGGCTTCCGGGCACGGCGCGACGCCGCCAAAGTGCGCGGCAAATTGCGCGGCATCGGCATCGCAAATCCCATCGAGAAGGCCGCTGGCCCAGGACAAGAATTCGCCGAGATCCGGTTTCACCCGAGCGGCAACGCGACTCTGCTAATGGGCAGCAAGAACCAGGGCCAAGGTCATGAAACGACCTTCAAGCAGGTGCTCAACGAAAAGCTCGGGCTCGATCCGGCGAGCGTGCAATACATCGATGGCGACACCGACCGTGTTGCCTTCGGCATCGGCACCAACGGCTCACGCTCGACTGTGATTGGGGGGTCGGCTTTGTGGATCGCGGCCGATAAGGTCATCGCCAAGGGCAGGCGTATTGCCGCCCATCTGCTCGAAGCCTCCGAAGCCGATATCGAATTCGCCGTCGGCTCCGATGGGGGCAATTTCTCGGTCGCGGGGACCGACCGGCGCCTTGGCATCATCGATGTCGCCAAGGCGTCGTTTCAATCCGGCCGCCTTCCTCCAGGGCTTGAGGGTGGCCTCTATGAGACCGGCACCTTTGCACCCGAGGACAACACTTATCCCAACGGCTGCCATGTCTGCGAGGTCGAAATCGACCCGGACACCGGCACGGTCGAAATCGTCCGTTATGTCGTTGTCGACGACGTCGGCACTGTGGTGAACCCTATCGGCCTCAAGGGTCAAATCCATGGCGGCGTAGCGCAGGGACTGGGCCAGGCTCTGATGGAACGGGTAGTCTACGATCGCCAATCGGGGCAGAACCTGACCGGCAGCTTCATGGATTACTCGATGCCACGAGCCGATACGATGCCGGACATGGAGATTTTCTCCAACCCAGTGCCGACCAGACGCAATCCGCTGGGCGCCAAAGGCGCTGGCGAGGCCGGCACGGTCGGCGCGCTGCCGGCGGCCGTCAATGCGGTCCTCGATGCGCTCGCGCCGCTCGGGGTGAAAGCCTTCGACATGCCGGCCACCAGCGAGCGGATCTGGCAGGCGATCGAGGAGGCGCGCGCCTGAGCCCGTGCAGTCGCGAAAGCGGGCGGGCGGCGATCGCGGTCCACCGCGCACCGTCCTCCGTGGTTACGCGCCGCTCTCGGGCGCCGAGATCCGTGGCGATCATCGAGAGGATTTGAACCCCCGGTCCCACTTGAGCGGGCCGCGGGTCGCCTGACTGCCTCGCCGTCGCATCGCCTGCTGCTCGGGCAGGCGTTTTCGCGCTGCACGAGCGTCAATCGGCTCTAGGAGGCGTCGCGCCTGTGGGCGTTGGACCCCCCAGCAAGAATAAGCGTCAGGGGAGGTCCATAATGTCCCTACGAGATTGGCGAATTGATCGAACTACGCGATCGCGCACCCCGCGCCCGCGACTAGGCGGATGAGCTGCTCCAATGCGTTGAATTTGGGATGGAAAGTTGCGGGCTGGCAGGTCCCGTTCGGCGCCGATCAGGACCCTGCCCCGAACGA
>JAFASL010000418.1 GCA_019244535.1 Alphaproteobacteria bacterium | reverse complement strand
GTCAGTGAGGATCGCGCGGAGGCGATGGAAATCGTTGCCGCACTCGAACGGCGCAACATCCGATGCTGGATCGCGCCCCGAGATGTGCAGCCCGGGCATCCTTTTGATGACGAAATCAGCGCGGCCATCGACGGATGCTGCGCGATGTTACTGGTGTTCTCCGACCGCTGTAACGAGAGCGAGTATATTCGACGCGAGGTGACAGTCGCGGGAGAGTCGCAAAAGCTGGTCATACCCTTCCGCATCGAGAATGCTCAGCCGAAACATGGTCTGCGAGTGAGGCTCGCTGACCTGCATTGGATCGATGGTTTCATCGCGCGCGAGCAGGCGGTGGAGGCACTTGCCCAGGCTCTGGGCTTGAATACCGCCACAATCCGTCAGCCGAGCGGCGTAGAGCCCGCGAGCATGACCGCTAAGCAATCGCTGGAGTGCTCTGGCGCGAGCTCCGCGTCCCATAGCCCCTCCGAAGTTAACCAATTCAAGACAATTTCCCGCCAAATCTCGACCGTCGACACCGAGCAAGCTTCCGCGGTCGGCAACAAAGGATCCTCGGCACCTGCCCGATTGCGGGAGGACGGCGAAGGTGCCCGTGCGGCGGCTCGAGCCTTCGGGCAAGGATCCATTCGCGCGTCAAAACGTCGGCTGATTATCGGGACTGCGCTGGCTTCTATTGCCGTGGCCGGACTGGCCGCAGCGCTGACAGTCATCCGGCAAGCAACTCCACTACCGCCTTCGACCGAAGAATTACGCGCTCAGCTTGCCGCAGCGACATCTCAATTCAGCTGCGCGTCGCTGGATTACGCGATCGATCCTGACCGCACGACGATGCGCCTGTCGGGGTTTGTAGCAAATCCGGGCGATGTTGACCGCCTGCGCAGCACGGTCGGTCGCATTGGCGGGATCGGCAAGGTCGTCCTTGATGTCGACGTTCGTATTTGGCCATATTGTGAGGCGATGTCCGTCTTGCAGCCAGTCGTCCAACGCACGACAGCGCCTGCGCCTACCCTCGATCTGGTTCCGCCGGGCCCGGTAGCACATATCGCCGACGCTCTGGTTATCGACATTCGATCTCCGAGTTTCGATGGGTACCTGTATGCCGACTATTTCGCGGATGCCGAAGGTCACGTTATTCATCTATTCCCAAACAGCCAAGGCAGCTCTAATTTCCAGCCGCAACGAAGCCGTCTGACACTCGGGAATAGCCAAGGCGGGAGGTGCTGGACACTCGCCGGCAACCCGGGGGAGCAACAGCTCGTGACGCTGATTGTTGCGAGCAAACCGCTGTTTCCTAACGCGCGCCCGGAATTGGATGATGTTAGAGATTATCTGCCGCGCTTGAGCGATGCGCTCAATAGACTGTCCGAGGAGAGTAGCAGGGCGGCGGCGTCTTTGTTTTTTCGGTTGGTCGATCCGGCTCCCGCTGCCGCCCGTAGAAATGAATGCCGTTAGCCCGGATGCTTCACGAAGGGGCGGACCGATCGTGATCTCGGCAAGGACAAATTGCGACCGGCAGCTTCTCGGGCCAGCGAGGCGGGGCACCTCGAAGAAAGGAGGCGCGGCATCCCTCCCTCGGCAGCGTTGGGGACCTCACAAACCGCCCGCAGTGTCGGATATCTTTTAGAGATCCGCACTAGCGTTGCGGTGAATTCAGCTTCCGATATTGACGACGACGACCCGCCGGTTCTCGGCCGCATAGGGATCAGCGGGATTAGCTGGATCGGACGACCCCTTTCCCATTACCTGCAGCCTTGCCGGGGACACTCCGACCTCTTCTACCAGATAGTCTTTGACGGCTTGCGCCCGCCGGCGGGACAAGACGGTATTGATCTGAACGCTACCGGCGGCGTCCGTATGTCCTTCGATCAGGAAGGACTTCTGATCGGCGAGCTCGTGGTTGAGAGCGTTCCCCAAGTTGCGCAAGGTCTCCGACGATTCGGGCGTAAGCTGAGCCGACGCGAACTTGAATTGTATAGTATTAAAGGTGATCGCGGAACGCGGTTGAGTGCTTGCTAGTGAAGTCGTCGCGTCGGCGGCGACGCGCCTTGCTTGCTCGGCGCCGATGAAACAGATGCGCCATGCACATTCGGGTTCCCGTTGGCGCCAGGAACGGTGCCGAGGGTAGGAAGCCCCTGGTGCACGCCCAAACCCTTTGGCACCGGTCGGAGCGCCTGGCCGATATCTTGCTCACTGGGTACCGCAGTCTCGGCGGCAGATAGCGGCGTCGCGCCGAAGGTCAAGACAAGGCAACTGACTATCCCGACGATAATCCCGGACCTACCACTCACCGGTACCTCCATGGCCGTTGCCTCGGCCTCTTCA
>JAFASL010000397.1 GCA_019244535.1 Alphaproteobacteria bacterium | reverse complement strand
GATACCCTCGATACGGCCCGACTGCGCATCGGCGTCGTCGAGACGATCGTCGGAATTTGGAATTATCGGGTGACATTGTTCGGCGAGCAGAACCACGCCGGCACGACCCGTATGGAGAGGCGCCGTGACGCCGGGGTGGCGATGGTGCGGCTCGCGACGCGCATCCACGACCGATTTCCGGAAATTTCCGGCCCGCGTACGGTGTGGACGATGGGACGCATGCAGCTCGAACCGAACGCTCCGTCAGTCGTTCCGGGGCGCGCGGAGATGCAGGTGCAGTTCCGTGACGCCGACATCGACCGACTCGCCACATTCGAGAAAGCGCTGCATGAGCTGGTTCGCGAAGCCGACCGGGCAGGTCCGTGCGCCTGCGAAATCGAAACGATCGCGCGCACCGAGCCCCGCCCAATGGATCGTGGCTTTCAGGATCAGATCGAGGCGGCGGCGGAGCAGCATGCGCCGGGGCAGCATATTCGGCTGCCGAGCGCAGCAGGGCACGATGCGGCGGTGCTGTCGTACCGGATGCCATCGGCGATGATGTTCATCCCGAGCCTGCGAGGCATCAGCCATCATTGGTCGGAGGACACGAAGGAAGAGGATATTATCCTCGGCGCCCAAGTTTTCGCCGACGCCGCCGAGCGCATCCTGCGCGCTGCGGGGTAATCGGAATGCCGATCACCCTGCAGGAAAACTTGCGCGGTGTGCTCTACGCTCCGTTCTACGCGGCGTTGGCCCTTGGCGCATACCACCGCGAAGGAGTGGAGGTCGAGTTCGTCAGTGCGCCCGAGCCGGGGAGAGCCGCGGAGGGGCTGTTCAGCGGCACCGTCCATGTCGCCTGGGGCGGGCCGATGCGAGTCATGCAGACCTATGACCGCCGAACCGATTGCGACCTCGTCTGCTTTGCCGAGGCGGTGACGCGCGACCCCTTCTTTCTGGTCGGCCGCGAGCCACGCCCCGATTTCACGTTTGCGGATCTTTTCGACAAACGCGTCGCGACGGTCAGCGAAGTGCCGACCCCGTGGCTGTGCCTGCAGGAGGATTTGCGCCGCGCCGGCCTCGACCCGGATGCCTTGCCGCGGATTACCGACCGCACGATGGCCGACAACGTGGCGGCATTGCGGCGCGGCGAACTCGATGTCGTGCAGGTCTTCGAGCCGTTTGACGAGGAACTGATCGCCTCCGCTGATGGCCACATCTGGTACGCCGCCGCAACCCGCGGGCCGACCTCGTACACGAGCTTCTATGCTCGCCGCGGCACCCTCACGGCACGCCGCGATGAGCTGAAGAGCATGGTCCGTGCCCTCTACCGGACCCAGAGATGGCTTCACGCCCAAGGGTCCGAGGCAGTCGCCGACGCGGTGCAATCTTTCTTCCCGGCAGTTTCCGCCGAGCCCCTGCGGGGCGCAGTCGCCCGCTATCTCGAGCTTGGCATCTGGGGCCGCAACCCGATCCTGCCCCGTAGCGGCTACGAGCGCCTCCGCGCGGGCCTGATTTCGGCCGGGTTCGTCAAGCAAGCCGCCCCGTTCGAGCAAGCGGTCGACAACAGTCTCGCCCACGAAATCGTCCGCGAGGATCCGCCGCCGCTGCACTAATAGGTCTGGAAAGCCTTCTGAATTTCCGTGACGTCGGTGGTCGTCGTCAGCACCAGCATCAGCAGAATCCGCGCTTTTGGGGGCGTGAAATCCTCACCGGCGACGACCCCGCTTTCCCGCAGCCGGCGGCGCGGCGCGACGCGGCCCGTGGCGCGGCTGCATTGCACGACGACAACTCCGGATTTCGCGGCGCGCTCGAAGGCCGCGCGCTGCTCCGGAGTGGGGCTTCCCGGCGCGAACCCGGCCGAGACGATGCCGCGCGCGCCGGCCGCTACCGCCGCGTCCACCAGCGCTCCGTCGGCTCCCGCATAAGAATAAATGACCTCGACCCGCGGCAAGGCGGTCAGCTCACGACGCGCAAAGGAGGTATCGGGCATATGCGCGCGCAACGGGGTGCGATAAAAGTGCGCTCCGTCGCCGTCGATATGGCCGAGCGCGCCGAAATCTACCGATCGGAATGTCTGCAGCCGGTAAGTCGAAGTCTTGACGACGTCGCGCGCGGCATGGATTTCGTCGTTGAGCACGACCAGAACACCTTTGCCGCGCGCTTCGGCTG
>JAFASL010000341.1 GCA_019244535.1 Alphaproteobacteria bacterium | reverse complement strand
CGGCGCATGCGCGCCTGCCGGAAGCCGCGGCTGCTTTCCAGCAACCGGTCGTACCGCTCGCTTTGCATCACGTTCTGCCGCGCCGCCCGGTCCGGCGGCGAGCCTTGCGGACCGCTGCTCATATCGGTATTGCCGAGACCGGCCGCGGACGGCGGCGGCGCATTATTCCCGGCCGTTGATCCAGCTGACCCTTGTGACCAATCGGGTGATGCACTGCCTCGGTAATTTTGCGGTGTGTAGTTCCCGGCGGTCGATCCGTACGACCCCATAGTCGCATTTGGATTGCCTTGCGTTTGCGGTCCGTAATTCCCCATCGTGGACCCGTAAGAGCCCGCCGCCGAGCCGGAGTATCCCGGGTTACCCTGGTACGGTTGTGGAGCATAAGAGGTCTGCGCGTTTGCACCGGTTAGGCCCGCGAAGGACATAAGGCAAGCCGCCGCAACCGCCACCCCCGCTGCTGTTTTGACTGTCATGATGTCGCCTCCGTGCAATTCACTCACCAGACGACAAAACGCGCGCTCAGAAATGCTGTTCCCAAAAAGCGCTAAGGTCGAAGAGCTCAACTACGGAACGCCCGGAGGTTTCCGAACTCAAATTGCTGGATCGGCGATCCCGCGGCGGCGGCAGGCGGCGAGCAATGTGTTGAGCAGCAGGCAGGCGATCGTCATTGGACCCACGCCTCCGGGCACCGGGGTAATTGCCCCGGCGATTTCACTCACCGAGAGAAAATCAACGTCGCCGACGACGCGGCCGCGTCCCTCAGGGGTCGGCGCCGGGTTGATGCCGACGTCGATGACGGTCGCCCCCGGCTTGATCCAGTCGCCTTTGACCATCCCAGGCCGGCCGGCTGCCGCGATCACAATGTCGGCGCTACGGCAGATCTCGTCGGCATTGCGGGTTTTGGAGTGGACCACCGTCACGGTGCAATCGGCCTGCAACAACAACGCCACCAAGGGCTTCCCAACAATATTCGAGCGGCCGATGACGACGGCGTGGCGCCCGGACAGGTCGATGTGAACCGTGCGCAGAAGGCGGATACAGCCCTGCGGGGTGCACGGTATCATCGTGGGCAGCCCGTTCCACAGCCGCCCGACATTTAGCGGGTGAAAGCCGTCCACATCCTTGGCGGGGTCAATCGATCCCAGGATCCGGTGCGGATCGATGTGACGTGGTAGCGGGAGTTGAACCAACACGCCGTCGATGCGCTCGTCCCGGTTCAGCTGTTCTATTTCCGAGGCGAGCCTCGCCTCGGAAATGTCGCCCGGCAAGCGAATGTCGAAGGCCGACACCTCCGCGCCGGCGCACGCGCGTCCTTTCGCCCGCACATACACCTGGCTGGCGGGGTGGTCTCCGACCAGGACGGTGGCGAGACCCGGCGCGGTCCCGGTCTCCCTGCGCAAGCGCCCCGCAATTTCGGCGGCGCGCCGGCGCAGCGCAGCAGCGTGTGCCGTGCCATCGATCACGGTCGCCAATCGCACGCGACTGTCTCCTCCACCGGCCGTTTCGACGGCCGACACTACTCAACGGAGGGCACCAGCGTAAGAGGCCGCGAGCCGTCCTGACCGAGGGGTCAGCGCCTGTCGTGATGCCGGCTGGCGTGGCTTTCTCCGTGCTCGCGGGCTTCAGCTGTTTCGCGGCCGACGAGCTTGTTGAAATTGCTGCGTTGTCCGCGCGCGGTCTCCTCCTGGTAAAGCAGCGCCAGTTCCGACTCGTCGAACTTCTCGAAGAACTCCTCCCAGGAAATCTCTTCGAGATTATCGTCCTTCGCATTCGGCGCGCCGGGGAATTCGATGCGGATTATGCCCGTGGCCTCTTTCGACTGCGTCGAGCGCACGGCGGCGGGGCGTCCGCCGCGGGCCTCCGCCCATTTGCGGATCTCGTCGTGGTCTGTCGTGACCTTGGCTTGTGCCATGTCCATTTCCTTCGCGGGAGTTGGCCCGCCGCTGTTGCGCATCCGGGCCTCTGGAAGAGAACAGAGGCAACCGTGGACGAGTTCAGCTAGGCTCTGAGGATGATGATCGCGAGCCTTCATTGCGCCACATGCGGGCGCGTTCATCGGGCTGACCGCCCGCGATGGCGCTGCGAGTGCGGCGGTCATCTTAATCTGGCGCCCGGCAGCGGCTTCGACCGGCATGCGATCGTCGCGACGGAGGCCTCGCTCTGGCGCTACGCGGCGGCGCTAGCGCTCGCGGGTCCGCCACGGGTCTCGCTCGGCGAGGGATGGACGCCCCTCGTCCGGCGCGATTGGCGCCGCGCTGAGGTGCATTTCAAGCTCGAATCGCAGATGCCGACCGGATCCTTCAAGGACCGCGGGACGGCGGTCATGCTCAACCACCTGCTCGAGGTCGGTGTCGGCCCGATCCATGAGGATTCCTCGGGCAATGCCGGTGCGTCGCTCGCCACCTACGCCGCGGCGGCCGGAATTCCGTGCCGGGTGTATGTTCCGGCTGCGGCGCCCCGCGCCAAGCTGGTACAGATTGCCGCCGCCGGGGCCGAGGTCCGGTCAATCTCCGGCACGCGACAGGACGTGACCGAAGCGGCGCTCGCTGCAACTGGGGAAAGCTTCTATGCCAGCCACAACTGGCAGCCCTTTTTCATCGAAGGCACCAAGACCCTGGCTTTCGAGCTCTGGGAGCAGCTCGGCTTTCGCGTCCCCGACAACATCCTCGTGCCGACCGGCTATGGCAGCAACATCCTCGGGCTCGAGCGCGGCTTCGATGAGCTCGAGCGAAGCGGCGAAATCGCCGCGCGGCCACGCCTTTTCGCGGTGCAGGCCGCGAATTGCGCGGCCTTTGCCGCTGCCTGGGTGGCGGCATCGGACCGCTTCGTGCCGTTCGAGGCAAAACCGACGGTCGCCGACGGCGTCGCCACCCTACGGCCGGTCCGCATCGCCGAGGTTCTGGCGGCGCTGCGGCGCTCGCGCGGAGGCGTCGTCACGGTGCCGGAAGACGAGATCACGCCGGCTCTAGCGGCGCTCGGCCGCAGCGGACTGTTTGTCGAGCCCACTGCCGCGACCGCCGGCGCTGCGCTGACCCAGCTGCTGTCCCGTGGGACGATTGCGGCGGA
>JAFASL010000214.1 GCA_019244535.1 Alphaproteobacteria bacterium | reverse complement strand
AGAAACCGCGATCGCGCTCAAGGACATCAAGGTCGAGGTCGAGCTTGGCTTCGATGACAAGCTCGCCTATTTGGAGGCGGAGCGCTGCCTGAATTGCGACGTGCAGACCGTGTTCACGGGGCAGCTGTGCATCGAATGCGATGCGTGCGTCGACATCTGTCCGATGGACTGCATTACCTTCACGGAGAACGGCGCCGAAGAAGATTTGCGCGGCCGGCTTGTGGCCCCGGCACTCAACCTCGACCAAGACCTCTATATTGGCAATTCGCTGAAGACCGGGCGCATCATGGTCAAGGACGAGGATGTCTGCCTGCATTGCGGCCTGTGCGCAGAGCGCTGCCCGACCGGAGCTTGGGATATGCGGAAATTCCTGCTCGATGTAACCCAGGCCGGGCCGGCATGCCGAAACCGCTGACCTAGTTCGTACTCGACGAGTTCTGAATCGATGGCAACAGAGCCGAAACTCGAAGTTCCTGCCATTCAAAGCGTCAACGACTTTGTCGTTAAGTTCGCCAATGTGAACGGGTCGGGTTCGGCGAGCGCCAATTCCCTCTTCGCGAAATCGATACTGCGGATGGGGATCCCGGCGAGCTCGCGCAACATTTTTCCGTCGAACATCCAAGGCCTGCCGACCTGGTACGAAGTGCGGATCAGCAAGAGCGGCCATCTCGGCCGCCGCGGCGGCGTCGATCTGATGGTCGCGATGAACCCCGAAACCTGGGACGAAGACCTCGCTGAAATCGAGCCCGGCGGTTATCTTTTCTACGATTCGACAAAGCCGCTGCCGCCATCCAAGTTTCGCGACGACATCAACATCATCGGTGCGCCGCTGACGGCGATCTGCAACACCGAATACACCGATGCCCGCCAGCGGCAACTGTTCAAAAACATCATCTATCTCGGCGTATTGTCGGCGTTGTTAAACATCGATACCACGGCAATCGAAAAGCTGATCGGCGAGCAGTTCCGCGGCAAGGACACGCTGATCCAGCCCAATCTGCATGCGTTGCATCTGGGCCGCGACTGGGCGCTCTCGGCGCTCGATTGCCCGATTGGACTGCGTCTGGAGCCGCTCGACAAAGTCGGCAACCGGATCTTTATCACCGGCAACGATGCCGCCGCATTGGGCTGCGTCTATGGCGGGGCGACAGTGGCCGCCTGGTACCCGATCACCCCCTCCTCATCGCTCGCCGAGGCCTTTTCGGGACATTGCCATCGCCTGCGCCGAGACCCGGACACCAAGAAAAAGCGGTTTGCGATCATCCAGGCCGAGGACGAGCTCGCCGCGATCGGCGTCGTCATCGGCGCTGCGTGGAACGGCGCGCGCGCCTTCACCGCGACCTCAGGGCCCGGCATCTCGCTGATGCAGGAATTCATCGGGCTGGCTTATTTCGCCGAGATCCCGGCCGTCATTTTCGACATCCAGCGCGGCAGCCCGTCGACCGGCATGCCGACCCGCACGCAACAGGCCGATATTCTTTCCTGCGCTTATGCCTCGCATGGCGACACCAAGCATGTGCTGCTGTTCCCTGAGGATCCGCACGAGGCCTTCACGTTTGCGGCCGATGCGCTGGATCTCGCAGATCGGTTGCAGACGCCGATCTTCGTCATGCTCGATCTCGACATCGGCATGAACGACTGGCTCGTCGAGCCGCTCGCCTGGGACGAGACGCGCCGCTACGACCGCGGCAAGGTGATGACTGCCGAGATGCTCGAAGATGGCGTCGAGTTCGGCCGCTATCTGGATGTGGACGGCGACGGGGTCCCCTACCGGACCTATCCGGGGACCCATCCGACGCGTGGCGCGTTCTTCACCCGCGGCACCAGCAAGGACCGCTACGCGCGCTATTCCGAGGAAGGCCCAGATTACGTCGACAACATGCAGCGGTTATTGCACAAATTCGAAACAGCCAAACGCTTGGTGCCGCAGCCACTCAAGCGTGCCGCGCGCGAGCCGACGCGCTTTGGCGCGCTTTATTTCGGCTCAACTGCGCCGGCCATGACCGAGGCATTAGAGGCGCTCGAAGAGCGCGGCATCCATCTCGACACGATGCGCATCCGCGCCTTTCCGCTTCATGACGACATTCTCGATTTTATCGCCGCGCACGACCGCGTCTTTGTCGTCGAGCAGAACCGCGACGCGCAACTGCGCACTCTGCTGCTCAGCGAGGGCGACATCGACCCGGCTCGGCTCGTGCCGATCCTGCATTACGACGGCACGCCGATCACCGCCCGGTTCATCGTCAAGGCGATCGCCGACATGCTCGCCATCGTCACCCTCGCCCCGCTCAAAAAGGCGCTACCGAGAAGTTCGACGGCTTACGCCCCCTCCCCTTCCCTCCCCCGCGTCCGGCAGGATGGTGGGGGCTGACGCCAATGAGATCTGCATGACGTACATAGCCAAACCCCGGCTGCATCATCCAAAGCTTCCGGCCAATGCGCTCGGTTTCACGCGCCGCGATTACGAGGGGGCGGTCTCCACGCTGTGCGCGGGCTGCGGGCATGATTCGATCAGCGCGGCGATCATTCAGGCCTGTTTCGAGCTCGACCTGCCGCCGCACCGCATCGCCAAGCTGTCCGGCATCGGCTGCTCGTCAAAGACGCCGACCTATTTTCTCGGCAAATCGCACGGCTTCAACAGCGTGCACGGGCGCATGCCATCGGTGTTGACCGGCGCCAACCTCGCCAACCGCGACTTGATCTATCTCGGCGTGTCGGGTGACGGCGACTCGGCCTCGATCGGGCTCGGTCAGTTCGCACATTGCCTGCGGCGCGCCGTCAACATGGTTTACATCGTCGAGAACAACGGGGTCTACGGCCTCACCAAGGGCCAATTCTCGGCGACCGCCGACAAGGGGTCCAAGGCCCGGCGCGGGGCCGTCAATACCGATGCGCCGATCGATCTGGTTGCCCTCGCATTGCAGCTCGGTGCGTCCTTTGTCGCGCGCAGCTTTTCGGGTGACAAGACGCAGCTGGTCCCGCTGATCAAGGCGGCGATCGAGCATCAGGGAGCAGCCTTTATCGACGTGATTTCGCCCTGCGTCGCGTTCAACAACAACCCGGAATCGACAAAGAGCTTCGACTACGTCCGCGCGCACAACGAGGCGGTCAACCGGCTCGACGTGATCGTCGGGCGCCACGAGATCGTCGCCGATTACGCGCCCGGCACCGTCGAGACCGTGGTGCAGCACGACGGATCGGCGCTGCGCTTGCGCAAGCTCGCGCTCGATTACGATCCGTGCGACCGGATCTCGGCACTGACCTACCTGCAGCAGCGGCATGCCGCCGGCGAGGTCGTCACCGGCCTCCTGTTTGTCGATCCCGACTCGGGAGACATGCACGAATTTCTCGACACCGTCGAGACGCCGCTCAACGCGCTCGGCGAAGCCGAGCTCTGCCCCGGCCCGGAGGCCCTCGCTCGCTATAACGCCTCCCACCGCTAGAAACTCAGCGCAGAAAGTGGAGTTACGGAGCGGGCCAGGGATCTCCCCAGCTTGCTCCGTCGTTGGTATTGATGGTTTCGGCCATCAGGGGGGCGAGGCCGCGCAGAGACTTGCAAGGATACCGAAAATGCGGATTCGGATCACAATGGCGGCGATTGCGATCACGCTCCTCGGCACAGCGCCAGTCGCCCACGCGCAGGGCAGCATGACCCAAGATCCGGGTCGGATCACTCCCGGCAATTTGA
>JAFASL010000201.1 GCA_019244535.1 Alphaproteobacteria bacterium | reverse complement strand
TCGATCCTCGCCGGTCTGGCCTGGGACCGCGGTCTGATCAAAGACCCGCACGAGAAGGTCCGCCTCGCGGTCGAGGATGGCGGCTTTGATCCGCCGCACAATGACGCGATCACGTGGCATCACCTTCTGCAGCAGACCTCGGAATGGGAAGGGACGTTGTGGGACAAGCCGGATCTGGTCGACCGCAACCGCGCTGTCGGCGGCCGGCCGAGCACGGCGCCAAAGGGCACTCACCGGGACCTCCGGCCGCCCGGCGAGTTCTGGGAATACAACGACGTTCGCGTAAACCGGCTAAGCCTCGCGCTGCTGCGGCTGTGGCGGCGGCCATTGCCCGAGGTGTTCGGCGAGCTGGTCATGGGGCCGATCGGCGCCTCGCCGGATTGGGAATGGCACGGCTACCGCAACTCGTATGTCGAAATCGACGGCAGGCGAGTTCAGTCGGTCTCGGGTGGCGGACATTGGGGCGGCGGCGTCTTCATCAGCGCGGCCGACCAAGCCAGGATCGGGTTGCTGCTGTTGCGCCGCGGCCAGTGGGGCGGCCGGCGCATCCTCTCGGAAGCGTGGATCGACCGCATGATGGAGCCCTGCGCGCTCTATCGCAATTACGGCTATCTGTGGTGGCTCAATACTGGCCGCGTTCTTTATCCGAGCGCTTCTGAGCAGAGCTACTGTGCCCGCGGTGCCGGGTGCAATTTGACCTGGATCGACCCGCAGAACGGCCTGGTTGCGGTGCTGCGTTGGACTGACCCAGCCGCGATGGACGGGTTCATGAAACTGATAACGGCTGCGGTGGTATCCTGACCGTATCGGCCGCGGGAAACGGGGATTTGATGCTCGCGCTCAATTTCTCACCGGGCTCGAGTTCGATGGCGGTGCATATCGCGCTGCATGAGATCGGCACCGAGTTCGAGCGGCAGCTGGTCTCGTTCACCAAGCGGGAACAGCACTCGCCGGGTTACCTAGCCGTCAATCCCGAGGGCAAGGTCCCAACGCTTCTGATCGCCGGCTTGGCACGTTGGCGTTTGCGTTAGCCCGCACGTGCCCGTTCCACACTGTTGAGGGCGATGCACATGCTGCCCCGCGCTGGCGCGTGGCGCCGCTGGCGATCAGCCGGCCCCGGTCGATCAGTTCGTGCGGACCCTGCATCCATGAGCTGGTCGCGGTCTGCCGCCGGTCAGTTTGGTTACTTATCCTGCCCTCGCTACAGTTGGAAGCGGCCCACCGGGCCGGGAGAACACGAAGAACTGGAGGGAAGGGAAAAGCGTGATGGGTGGCGCGAGGTGGAGACGGTCGCGATCATCGGGGCGGGAATCGGTGGCATCTATCTGGCCACGGAATTGGGCATTGCCGGGTTCAGGCTGCGGCTTTGCGACATCGACGAGTCGAGGCTCACCGAAATCCGTGCGCGCGGCGGTCTGGAGGTCGAGGGGGAGCGAGCCGGGTTTGCTGCGGTCGAGCGTGCGACGACCAATCTCGCAGCCGCGGTCGAAGGCGCCGACCTTATCATTCTGGTGACGGGCGGGAATGCTCAGCCCGCAGCGGCGCGGTCTCTGGCGCCTGTGCTGCGCGACGGTCAGGCGATCCTGCTGATCCAGGGCAATACCGGTGGATCGCTGGTCGTGCGCCGGGCCCTCTACGATGCCGGCGGCCCGGCCGGTGTCGATGTCGCCGAGATGGACAACTATCCCTATTCATGCTGGCGCCTATCGCCGACGAGGATACGTCCGATCGCCCGCAAGCGTTGGTTGCAGATAGCCTCGTTTCCAGGAAACCGCATCGACGCGGTTTTCGCGCGGCTGGCTTCGTTGCTTCCGCAGGCGGTCGCGGCCCAAATATCCTCTACACGGGATTTACGAACGCGAATGCGATGCTGCATGTCGCGAACTGCGTCGCCAACGCGGCCCGCATCGAGAGCGGCGACAATTACCGATTTTATGCGGAGGGTGTTACCCCGGCAGTCGCCCGCCTCTATGAGGCCACCAATGCCGAGCGGGTGGCCGTCGCGGCGGCCTTGGGAACCCCGGTTCCGACATTGGCCGATTGGTTCGATCGGGTCTACGGGGTGCGCGAAGCGACGCTCGATGAAACCTCCCGGCGCCTCACTTACAACAGGTACGGGCCTTATCAGGCTACCGGCACACCCAAATCTCTCGACCACAAATTCATCACCGAGGACGTCCCGACCGGTCTCATCCCGATGAGCGCATTGGGCAGCGCCGCTGGTGTGAGGACACCGGCGATCGACGCCCTCGTTGAGCTCGGCAAAATCATGACCGGCGACGACTTTGCAGCAACCGCCCGTACGCTGGACCGGCTGGGCCTTAGTGGCATGGATACCCCACAGATCCGCCGCGTCGTCGACCAAGGATTCGGCTGACCCCAATCCGATCCGGAGACCTCTAAGCCCCGCTCGGCCAGATCCGGATCGGATTTCCGGCACAGACGTCAACCGCATGTCATTGCGGCGGAATATCGCCTCCGGCGTTTGGGGGTTCCAGCGTACCCTCATCCCACCGAATGCGTGCCAGGAACGCGAGCCAGCGGTTGGTGTCTCTCAGAGTGCCCAGCACCGAAGAGACAAACCAGAGGTTCAGACATAGTAACGCCAAGGTCCCGAGTTCAAACCAGTGAATAACTGCCCAGCTCACATCAAGCCTCCTTTTCCTGCTTCACCGCAAACCATGTTCTTCTGGAGTAAATGTCATCAAATACGATGGGCCTTGTGACCAGAAAAAAGTCGCACAGGGCAGAACTGACAGTGCCGGTGGCATTGCGCCTGATGATCCGGGGGTCGGAAGCGATGTCAGGGCAATCGCGGAGTCGCCTACGAGACTGTTCGACCTACTCTTCTTCTTTGCTAGCGCGCGCGGGGAGGCCGGGAGCTCGGGCGAGCCTCCGTCTGGTCCCCGGACCTTCACCTCTCTTCTGTGTTCGGGGAACAGATCGGGTGTGACGCGCTAAATTCTGCTGACGGCAAAGATTTATTGGCCTGATGTGGCGGAGGGGGCGGGATTCGAACCCGCGAGACGATTCATCACCGTCTACACACTTTCCAGGCGTGCGCCTTCAACCGCTCGGCCACCCCTCCCAATCTCACGTCCAGACTACCTAGGCCGGCAGGGGCGCGCAATAAAGCGG
>JAFASL010000130.1 GCA_019244535.1 Alphaproteobacteria bacterium | reverse complement strand
CCACCGCGAAGACATTTCGAGACGCGGCCCCAAGGGCCGGCTTCTCCCCGGGAACCCGACATCATCGGAGGTGAAGTGGACCCCGAATCTGGGACCGGCGGCTTGATTGGAGGGGAGGCCGCTCCGCTGGTAGACGGAGCGGGAAATGACGAAGCGAACACGACGCAAGATCGATGCGGCGCTGAAGGCGAAGATTGCGCTGGAGGCGTTGCGGGAAACCGCGACGGTCACGGACCTGGCGCAGCGGTACCAGGTGCATCCCAACCAAATCTACGCCTGGAAGAAGCAGCTACAGGAGCAGGCGGCGCGGGCGTTCGAGGCGAATGTCGGCCGCGCTGCGGAAGCGCAGCACGAGCGCGAGATCGAGAGGCTGCACGCCAAAATCGGGCAACTCACGGTGGAGCGGGATTTTTTGGCCGGGAGGTCCGGAAGATGAGCGCTCCGGACCGGCGCGCCCGGCTCGACCGCGACCACCCTGCTCTCTCGCTACGGCGACAATGCGCGCTGCTCGGCCTGGCGCGATCCGGGCTGTACCGCGAACCGGCGGCGGCGAACGACAACGAATTGGCGCTAATGCGCCGCATCGACGAGCTGTTCACCGCCTGGCCGTTCCTCGGCTCGCGGCGGATCACGGCGCTGCTGCGGGACGAAGGTCGCGCGGTCAACCGCAAGCGCGTGCAGCGGCTGATGCGCCGGATGGGGATCGCCGCACTCGGGCCGAAGCCGCGCACGACGAAGCCGGCCCCGGGGCACAAGATATTCCCGTATCTGCTGCGGGATTTGGCGATCGAGCGGCCGAACCAAGTCTGGGCCGCTGATATCACCTACATCCCGATCGGCCGAGGCTTTCTGTATCTGGTGGCGATCATGGATTGGCGCAGCCGGGCGGTGCTGGTGTGGCGGCTGTCGAACACAATGGACGTGTCGTTCTGCGTTTCCGCCTTGGAAGAGGCGCTGGCGCGGTTCGGCAAGCCGGAAATCTTCAACACCGATCAGGGCAGCCAATTCACCAGCGCGGCGTTCACCGGCGTGCTGCTCGCGGCCGGCATCAAGGTGTCGATGGACGGGCGTGGCCGCTGGCTCGACAACGTCTTCATCGAGCGGCTGTGGCGGTCGCTGAAGCATGAGGACGTGTATCTGAAGGGGTATGCGGATGGCCGCGAAGCGCGCGCCGGGATCGCCACATGGATCGCGTTCTACAACTTGCGCCGCCCACACCAGGCACTCGGAAACCGTGCGCCGATGGTGGTCTGGCGAGACGGGCTGCTCGGGGAGAGCGAAACGGTTGTGGACATGACGCTGCGCTTGGACAACGCTGGCGCGTTGCCCACATGCCCACAACCGCAGCAGCAGCCACAGGCAGCATAGAATCTGAGGAATCAGGAACGGCCGAACTTCCAACTAATCCGAGGGCCTCAGTGGTCCACTCGATTGGGTCCACCTCAAACATCTGCCACATCCTGGTTAAACAAAGTTCCAGGTGATCGGCCTCGACAACTCGCGATCCGTATAGTTTCATGGCCAGACCCGCAGTGGAAGGTCGGTGTTAAGGATTTCCAGGATTTCCCACCGCCATCCGGGGTTAGGGGTTTCATCGAGATCTTGGGACAGGACTTACCAGGCGGTAAAGGTCGCGCTGTAGAAGTTATAACTTGCTTTATTGCTCTAATACCAGGACTCGATGATCAGAACCCGTGTGCCCACTCGCGCAGACCAAGGGACATTATGGTCCAGGGCTGGGCGACGAGCTTATTCCACGCGTGGCAGCAGTGATCGACGAGGTTATCGTAGCAGGTGAAGATCCGGTTGGAGAGCCAGTTCTCGCGCAGGAACTGCCAGACGTTCTCCTGAGCATTGAGCTCGGGGCACTTCGCCGGCAGCGGAACGATGCTGATATTGGCGGGCACCGTCAGCTGCGGGGTGGTGTGCCATCCCGCCTGGTCCAGCAATAGTGCGGCGTGGCGGCCAGGCGCGACTTTGGCGGCGATGGCGGCGAGTTGGAGGTTCATCGCCTCGGTATTGCACCAGGGCAGGATCAGCCCGACGGCTTTTCCCTGCGCCGGACAGATAGCCCCGAAAATATAGGCCGATGCGGTGCGGAGGTCCCGGGGAGCCGCGGGCCGGGTGCCGCGTTTTGACCAGCGGCGAGTGATCTTGTTCTTCTGACCGAGGCGGGCTTCGTCGCCGAACCAGACTTCAATCTCAGCGGCATCGACGCCCTGCTCGCGCGCGATGTTTGCCAGCGTCTCCGGGAATTCTTTTTGAACGCCTCGATGGCGCCCTCGGCCTGACCGTGATGGCGCGGGCGCGCCGACAGCTTCCGATAACGCAGCGCACGCAACTCGCGGCCGAGCGTCTGCTTGGAGACGCTGACCCGAAACTCGTCCCATAGCCATTGGCAGAGATCGACGATGCGCCAGCGCACCACGCCATGAACCGCCGGTATCGGCCCGCTCTCGATCGCCGCAGCCAGCGCCGTCCGATGCGTCTCGTTCAAACGCGACGGCTGACCTGGCGCTTTGCGGTCCATCAGTCCGTCCGGGCCAGCCGCGTTGAACTTCAGCACCCAGTCCCGGATGATCTGTCGCGTCACCCCCCCGATTGCCGCCGCCTCGGCACGCGACCCTCCGTCATAGATCGACGCCAGCGCTAGCAATCGCCGTACCTGATTGGCGTTCTTGCTCTCGCGCGCCGCTATGCGGACACGCGCCGCGTCATAATCCGAGCGCATCGGGATCGGCATGGCGAAACTCCGCTTCGCCAGCGTTGAATCAGACCCGTCCCGCGTCGGGCAAGCCCCGCGAGTCAGGCTCAGTGAGGCTTGGTATTACACGGTCCTCGCTGCATCGCTGCCTGGCCCGTCACGGCATCGGGCGTCTGCCGGATCTCGACGGCGACAAGCCGCCGAAGAAGAGGTTCAAATCCTACCCGATCGGCTTCTTTCACATCGACATTGCCGAGGTGCAGACCGCTCAAGGAAACCTCCACCTCTTCGTAGCGATCGATCGGACCAGCAAATTTGCCTTCGTGCAGCTCGCGGATCAGGCGACCCGCGTCACGGCTTCCTCCTTCCTTGTGGCCCTGATCGCCGCTGTTCCATACAAGATCCACACCGTCCTGACCGATAATGGCATCCAGTTCCGTCTGCCGCCGCGCTACGCAGATGGTCCAACTGCCCGATACATGACCCACATGTTCGACATGCGATGCCGAGAGAACGGCATCGACCACCGCTTCACCAAGATCAACCACCCTTGGACAAACGGTCAGGTCGAGCGGATGAACCGGACCATCAAGGAAGCAACCGTCCAGCGCTACCACTACGACGACCACGAGCAGCTCCGGCGGCACCTCGACCTGTTCGTCAATGCCTACAACTTCGGCCGCCGACTCAAGACCCTCAAAGGCCTCACACCTTACGAAGCCGTCTGCCGCGCTTGGCAAAACCAGCCACAGCGGTTCACCTCAAACCCACTCCACCAAATGCCGGGACTAAACACCTAGCACCTGAGCTACCGCCCGGCAGAGTCTGCTCGAGAAGCTCCGAGCTGCACAGGCCGGCACCACAAGCCGGGCTATACCAGCGCCTCGGCGGCCTCAATTACTTGTCGCACGTGCCCGTCGACCTTCACCCTTCGCCAGATGCGCGCAATCCTGCCGTTCTTGTCAACAAGGAACGAAGCTCGATCCATCCCCATGTACTTCCGACCGTAGTTCGTTTTCTCGATCCACGTGCCGTACGCCTCTGAAACCGCGCCGTCTTCGTCTGAGGCTAACGGGAATTGCAGCCCATATTTCTGGGCAAATTTCTCGATGACCGGCAATCTGTCGCGAGAAACGCCTATTACGGTCAGACCGATACGGTCCAACTGCGCCAGGGCATCTTGAAACGCACACGCTTCTCGGGTGCAGCCTGGCGTGTCCGCGCGGGGATAAAAATACAAAACGAATGGCTTGCCCCTAAGCCCTGCCAGGCTCG
>JAFASL010000958.1 GCA_019244535.1 Alphaproteobacteria bacterium | reverse complement strand
GGGCGCATTACCACAAATACGTCGCGCACGCCGTGCCATTGCCCGAATTCGTTGACAAGATCAAATGGGCTTGCCGCGAGCGAGACCGGGTCGACCGCGATTTTGTGATCATCGCGCGCTCCGATACGTGCCGGGAATTCGGTCTCGACGAAGCGATCGGCCGTGTCAATGCCGCCGCGGAAGTCGGCGCCGATCTCGGCCTCGTATTCCCGCGCAACAATAGCGAAGCCGAGACCGCCCCCAAGCGCTCCAAGCTGCCGCTCATATGGGTGCAGAGCCGCGGCAATCGCGATGGCCGCCCGATTTATTCCTTGGCGGAGCTGCAGGCGATGGGCTACCGCGCCTGCATCGACGCCCAACTTCTGCTCGGCGTCGCGGTTCACTTCATGAAAGAAGCGCTGGGCGAGATGCTGCAGACCGGCCAGTACACCCGTATCGGCGACAACCAGTTTACAGCGCTGCGCAAGGACATCGAGGACATGATCGGCCTCGACAGCTATTACGATGTGGAGGCCGAAACGGTCGAAAAAGACCAGGCGGAGGCGGGCTCGCGACATTAACCTCTCCGCCCTTCAGGTGGGAGAGGGGACAGGTCGCAGTTAGGCGGCAATTTCCCTGCCGTGATAGAGCGCGTCGAGCGATGCGCCGTAGATCTCGCGGATTACGTGACGTTTGATCTTGAGGGTCGGAGTTATCTGGCCGTTGGCTATCGTGAACGGTTCCGGCGCTACGATAAAGCGGCGCACGCGTTCGCCGGGCGGCAAGGTCAGATTCACGCGATTGACCGCTGCGCCAATCGCCTTCGAGAAGTCGGGATCGGCGGCGAGTGTATCGAGATCGGGCCGTTCCTCGCCGGTAGCGTACGCAGCGGCGAATTCCGGGTCCGGGACGATGACGGCGACCAGATAGGGACGGCGATCGCCGAACACCATGACTTGCGAGATCTCGGGCTCCAGGGTCAGGTAGCCCTCGATGCGCGCCGGGGAAATCATTTCGCCGCCGGAATTCTTGATGAAGTCGCGCTTGCGGTCGGTAATCCGAAGGTAGCCGTCTTTGTCGACCAACCCCACATCGCCGGTATGCAGCCAGCCGTCCGAAAGCGCCTGCGCCGTCGCGGCGGGATCGTTCCAATAGCCCCGCATGACGCTCTCGCCGGCGACCAGGATCTCGCCATCTTCGGCGATGCGCAGCCGTACGCCGTCGATCGGCGGCCCCACGGTGTCGATCTTGATCCGCTCGGGCGCATTGCAGCTGATGACCGGCCCGGCCTCGGTCTGCCCATAGCCCTGCAGCAAGGTGATCCCGAGCGCCAGGAAAAACCGGCCGATCTCGGGGTTGAGCGGTGCGCCGCCCGAGACCATCGCCTTGAGCCGCCCGCCAAAACGTTCGCGGATTTTTGAGCGCACTATCCGATCGAGCAGCGGGTCGGCGAGACGCTCTCCCAGACTGGTACGCCCCGAATCCAGCCGCTTGCATCCGATCGCCAGCGCGCGCTCGAACATCTTCTGCGACAGCCCACCCTTGTGCTCGACCGCGAGCCGCATGCGGCGGTGCAATGTCTCGTAGAGCCGCGGGACCGCGGTCATGATCGTCGGCCGAGCCTCGAGCATATTGGCGGCGAGCGTCTCGGCGCCCTCGGCGAAATAGATCTGCGCGCCGAGCGAAATCGGGAACATTTCACCCGCGGTGTGCTCGTATGAATGCGATAATGGCAGGAAGCTCAGAAACACCTCATCCCCGAGCCCCAGCCGCTCGAGTAGCCGGTAGGCACCGCGGCAGTTCGCGATGATATTGCGGTGACTCATCATCACGCCCTTGGGGGTGCCGCCGGTCCCCGAGGTGTAGATAAGGCACGCGGTATCGTCCGGCTCGATCGCGGCGACGAGCATGTCGGCACCGTCCTCCTGCGCCGCGCCGCTAGCCAGACAATCGTCCCACGAAAACAGGTCCACCGCGCTTGCCTGCCCGGCTGCCGGCTCGATCGCAATGACTGCTTTCACAGCATCTACCTGGTTGGCCGCCGCGAGCACCCGCGCCGACAGCGCCGGTTTTGAGACGATCGCTGCGCGGGCCCCGCTGTCGGCGAGCACGTGCCGGTGGTCTTCCACGGTATGGGTCACATACGCGGGGACGGTGATCGCCCCGGCGGTCATGATTGCCAGATCGGCGATGATCCATTCCGGCCGGCTTTCCGCGACCAGAGCCACCCGATCGCGGCGCCCGACCCCCAGAGATCTGAGGCCAAGTGCCAGCCGGCGCACGTCGCGCGCCGCGGCGCCCCAGCCGGTCGATTGATACACCCCCTCCTGCTTGGCCCACATAAACGGCATGTTGCACAGCCTGTCCGCCTGATCGAAAAACATCGCCGGCAGGCTACGGCAGCGGTCATAATCCATTCTTCCCCCGGCCTCGCGAGCCGCCTTTGTACAAATTTCAGATCTCTAGCGAAACACCCGGCCGCGCATGACCCTTGTGCGCGGGCCGCCACAGTCATCGGTTCCAGGTTGCTCTCACCCCGGAGCGCATTGGAGGTGAGATGCGGGGCGGGCCGGGCCGGTAAGGGATTTGTCGAGTGTCACTTCGAGAACATCGGGGCTAGCGCATCGGCCTGACCGACCGGACGCGTCCACGGCTCCTCTCGCTGGGAAAAATCGAGCATCGGCTCGTTGAGGTCGCCGGTCGCCGGCGACAAAAAAGTCGCCTCATAACCTGTGAGTGTGACCTGTCTCACATAGCTGCAGTTTTCTGAGGGTATCCTCAAAATATCGGGTGGATGGGACCCTTGCCGCCCACGTCAGCGATCGGATTTGAAAGGGGAGACAAAGAGTCGAATTTGTTGGAGTGGGAACTGCGCTGTCGCTGGACAAGCTCGCGCGGGTTTCCGACAAGGCTCATATTGATTTGCCCGAGTTGTAGTCGGTGCTGTCGGTCGAGACCGCAGGGGTTGCGGCTTCCTTCCGGACCGCCGTCCTAAGATGTTGTTCGAACGGCACATCTTTCACAGCCTGAGTGAGGGTAGGTTTGATGCTGAAGACCCCGATGTGAGCCAGCCGACCATTGGGGGCTCCGGTCCGGGCGGCGCTCACCAGTCAATCGGACAGTGAAGCACAGGCACGATCGATGATGCCATGATCGCGCAACTCCTCAATCCGGTGAGGCGTAGGCAAGCGCCTCATCGGCTCCCCCGCGTGTGGTACACCGGGCAGGCGAGGCGAACGCGCAATCGATCGCAGCAAGCTGTCTGATAATTTCACCCTGCCCTACGAGGAAAGAACGTCCAGGAAGGTGGGCTTGTATGAGATGCGTTGCTTTTATAACGATGACTGTGCGGACGCGAAAAAGCAATTGGGACCCGCAGTTCATGCAGCTGTGGCGACAGTGCTGACGGACGACAGAGAGCCCCGGATTGAGGACTTGCACACATGGCCGGCTGAGAAGAAACCAGGCAGGGAACTGTTGAGATCTGGTACAGCCCGCCAGATCCTGAATACGTCAATCAGTGCTCGGCAACTTGAAGCGAAAGCCGGCAATGCCACGAGCTGCCCAGAGCCGTTATTGCTGCCGAGCTGACCCATGATGACCGCGCGACTGTCGCCGCGAGTTCGAACGTCATCTGAGGAGCGCAAGAACGGTCGTCCAGCGAAATGCGGGGCCGCGCATGACCCTTGCGCGCCAGCGGAGCAAGCGGCAAAGATCGCGAGAAGGGCAACCGGGGGAACGCTCTGGAGTAACGAATATCAATGCCGCCTTTGTTCGGCTCAGCATTATACACCCCGGGGCCGATATTCTTCGAGCCCCATGCGGCTTATCTGGTGAGCCTCCTCAATGGCATCACCGCGCGGAAGGCATGCAGGCCCACATACTCACCGCGACTGGGCCGCGGGGCTGAACGTGCTCAACCTTCCGTCGGCTGCTGGCCTAATTCGGCCACCCCCGGAATTCCCAAATTGCAAGAGCACCGGCCCTCTTTTGCCGTTCCTGCAGGATTGACCGGGCCGGACCCAACAGCACCCCAGGCGGCGTATGACGACCCCATTGGATTGTGAGCAGCAGGAACGTCTCGTGGCGGAGAGGCGGCGGACGCTTGGCGAGGATCATCCTGACACGCTAACGGCGATGCTCGATTTGGCCGATTACGTGTGGGCGAAAGGGCGGCTGATAGCGGCGCGGGCGCTGGAAGAGCAAGTGGTGAACGCGCGGCGCCGCCTGCTCGGAACAGCCCATCCGGACACGTTAAAAGCGGTTGGAAAACTGGCCGTGACCCTGGCAGGGCAAGGTCATCTCGAACAAGCGCGGCAGCTGCAGGAGGAAGTGGTGGACGGGCGTCGCGCGCTCTTTGGCGACGACGATCTCGAAACTCTGCGAGCCATGAACAATCTCGCCGGGACGGTCGCTTTGCAAGGCGATGTGACCACTGCGCGCGAGTTGCTCGCATCGGTACTGGCGACAGCCTGCCGGAATTTCGGCGAGCAGCACCCCGACAGCCTCACGACGATGGGCAATCTTGCAGTGGTCCTGTGGCAAGAAGGCAATAGGGCCGGAGCCTATGAGTTACAGCAGCAGGTGCTTGAATTGCGGCGGCTTGCCCAGGGCGAGGACGACCCGGCGACGCGCGCGGCGGCGACGGCGCTCGAGATCATGGAGCACGACTCCGGTTATTAACCCCCGAACGGCGTAGTGCGAAGCGGAGGCAGAAGGCAGAAGGCACGCGGGCGGCCCGCATTTGAGACCGAGTTTAGTCATTGAGATTTGCTTCCCCCGGAACGTCCGCAGGGCGGCCGTCCGGGAGTCGCAATTACTCCCCCAACTTGGCAGTGATTGCGACGAGCGAAGCGAAGAAGCAATCTGGCCGCGAATGTGAGGTCCGAACTACTAGATGACCGAGCTGACCCAATCTCGTGCATTGCACTTTTCCCGAGCGGAGATCGTATCGATCCTGTTTGGTCTTATTCTTGCGATGTTCCTTGCCAGCCTCGACCAAACGATCGTCGCGACTTCGCTATCGGCAATGGCGCGCGATCTGAACGGCTGGACACTGATATCCTGGGTCGTTTCGGCCTATCTCGTCGCCTCGACGGTGACAACGCCGATATACGGCAGGCTCAGCGATTTGTACGGGCGGCGCCCGATCCTGTCCGTGGCCATCGGGCTGTTTCTTGTGGCCTCCGTGCTGTGCGCGCTATCCCAGAATATGCCGCAATTGATCGGTGCGCGCGTTCTGCAAGGTGTCGGCGGCGGAGGTTTGCGATCGGTAGCGCTCGCCGCTGTCGCCGATATTATTCCGCCGCGCGAGCGCGGCCGCTATCAGGGCTATTTTTCCAGCGTCATGGCGATATCGAACGTACTCGGCCCGGTGCTCGGCGGCTTTTTCTCGGAATACCTCACGTGGCATTGGATCTTTTGGATCAACTTGCCCTTCGGGTTGCTCGCGTTGTTCTTGTCTTACCGCAACCTAAGGCGGTTACCGAAGCCGCGGCGAAAGCCGATCATTGACTGGCTCGGAGCGGCGCTGATCCTCGCATCGACGACACCGATCCTGATTGCGCTTGGGCAGGCTGAGGCGGCAGCTAGCTGGTGGAGTAGCCAGGTCCTCGTTCCGCTCGCCATCGGCTGCCTTTTCTTTGTGGCATTGATCGTGCGCGAGAGCGAGGCGCCCGAACCGATCATGCCGTTACGCCTGTTCGCCAACCGGATCTTTTCTGCGGCAAGCTTGCTCAGCTTCTCGATGTCGATGGTAATGATCGCAATGATCATCCTCGTCCCGCTTGAT
>JAFASL010000923.1 GCA_019244535.1 Alphaproteobacteria bacterium | reverse complement strand
ATGATCATCCCCGCTCATTTCCCGACCCCGAGCGCCGGTTGGATACGAGCGCACGACGGATCCTTTCGCTTCCACTTCGACCGCCCTGCGTTGAGCAATTACAGCTGAGCCCACCACTCCTGCCGCGAGGCGGCGCAATCGGGCCTGGTCTCCCATAACAACGATCCAACGCCCTCAACTTCCTTCGTCCTTTAGGTCGCGCGGCTCTGCTCAGCCCGGACAGATGCGCATGCGGCGGGACATCGTCGGGACGCGGCCTTCGCCCAGCGCGATCGAACCCTCGAAAGCGCTGCCTGTTTGCCGCGGTACTGGAGGTTCGACTCCGTCTCCCTCCACCGGCGAGTCTCGTGCGAACCTGCCTTCCTCGGCTCAGATTTTAGAAAAGGCTAGGTCGCAATGGCGCGCCATTCTATCGATTGACGGCGGTCACACCGCCTGGTGAGATCCAGTCACGGCGTGAAGCGTGCCTCGCGCGAACCGTTCGGGCTCGCCGCGCTCGAACCGGCGCAGCAGTCTCGACACCGGTGCGAGTTTCGGCCCGGGACCTGATCCAGCAACGTCCCTCATCCGCCTGGAAGGACGGAAACACTCGGATCTCACTTGGGATCAGAAAGCGCAGTGCTTTGACGGTAAGCCGAACCCAACCGATATCCGTTACGATCGCGACCCGCTCGCATCGCGACGCTTGCTCCAGGCCGAGCTCGATGTCGTCCCATGCGGCGCCCGGAAACCGAGAGTTGAGCTCATAATAGAGCCGAATTTTGTCGTGCCGCCTGAGCGACTTCGCAATTGCCGGAGCCAGGATATCGTTGCAGTCTTGCTTTGTCAGGCGCCCGCTAACCGCGATGCCCACAATATTCCCCGGGAGGCCTTCGATGAGTTCGAGCATCGCCGCCTCCTAGAACGCGACGCGCCACTTGCCGATGAGCACCTGCTCTTGGCCCCTGCCGTTGGCGATGGTGACGCGCTTGCCGTACATGTACTGGACTCCGGTGGTGATGAACGCGACCGGGCTCCAGACCAGGTTAACAAAGGCGTTCCACTGTTCCTTGGTCGCCGTCGACGCTTGCATCGGCCCAATCAGTTGGGAATTAACGTCCTCGTGGGCGATGCCGGCCGCGATCGTCGAGCGCAGATTGGGTGTCCACCAATGCTGGTACCCGCCGTTTGTGCTGTAGCCGAAGACCTGATTGGCGAGGACGTTCGAGGCCGCCATCCCACCGGTGCAACCCGGCCTGGGGGTAGGGCAAGATGTCGGAACCGTGAAGTTGGTGGCCAAATCCACCGCGTTGGACCAACCGCCGCTGATATAATTTCCGATGCCTTCGCCGGCGACGACGCTGAAGAGGAAATCGTCCTTCGCCCACCCGAACCAGCCGGGCTTCACATCGCCGGAGAAATGCCCGCCATAACCGATATAGGTATGGTCAAAGTAACGGCCGTCGTTGAGCCTCGTTGGCACGAGTACGGCGGCGAAGTCGACATGGCCCCAGGGCTGTGCCCAATAGGACGCGGCGGTAAGGTTGGGTGCGAAGGCTTGGTTGGGGACGTTGATCATCGTGGTGGCGCCGGTGCAGGGCACGCCGTTGCAGATCGCCGGGATCAGTGCGGTGCCAGGCCCGCCCGGAAGCGCCGTAGTCTGCGTGTCCGACGATAGGATACCGGCCGGGCTCAGGGTGGTGGTGAACGGTGCTTCAGCCGATACCGAGAAGGCGCTGCCCCACGGGCCTGCAAGTGTGTAGCGCACTTGCGGAATGCGCTGGCCGCCGGTCGAGCCCATCGCGCCGCCGAACTCCATTGATTCGGTGTCGGCGTCGGCATCGGAAAAGTTCGATATTGCCTGGCCGCCGAGAAACCCGCCTAACGTGCCATAGGCGAATCTGAGGCGAGGCAGCCGGCTGTCGCTCCCCCGAGCTGCTCCATTTGCGACCGCGACCGGCGGTTTTGTTATTGTCAGCCGCGAGAGCAGCGTGGTGCGGCTTCGGCGACTGCCGGATCGACCGGACCCCTACCGTTCGGCGATCGACGGAGCGGTTTCGATATCGGCGTACGAAAACGCCGGCCTGTCAGGGCGCGTTCCTGCCGTGCCGAATGCTCG
>JAFASL010000806.1 GCA_019244535.1 Alphaproteobacteria bacterium | reverse complement strand
CTTTGAAACAGACCTTGGCGCTGTCGCGCGACCACCTCGAGATCGAACTCAGCAAATAGCGCCCATCGAAATGCCTGCCGGCGCGCCGATCATAGCAGCGCGTCGGAGCACGGTCATTGCGAGGAGCGCCTCGCGCGACGAAGCAATCCCGACACAACCAGCGCCCAACGCCGCGAGATCGGCTCGCGTGCCGTCGCGATGACAAGCAGAGGAGACTGCTCGCCGTCGCGAACGCGCTGCCTTCCGCTGATGTTGGTGTACTGCAGAGGAGATGCGGCGGAAGGGATCCAATGGGACAATCGACAATAGATCAGTCCGACCCGAAGACGGATAGATTGTGGCCGGATGCGGAACTTCGCGAGCTTGGCGATTTGCTGCTGCGCGGAGCTTCAATTGAAGAGATCGCGTGCGTGCTCCAACGAGATGTTGCCGACGTTCGAGACAAGGTCGCCGAAGTTGGCCGAGCATGCCGCCCCTCAGCGGAGCAAGGGTAAGCGGATAAATTCGGGCTCGTGCAGACCCCCGGTTGTCACGACCGGAACGGAGCCGCACTTCGCGCGTTGGTAAAAGAAGGGCCCAGTCTTGAGCCCGGCTGATGCCTCGCGATGCGCACAAGCTGGGCGCTCTCCGATACGTCACTCACGCATGTTGCGCAGCCCCGTTAGAGCAGGCCGACCAAAGTCGGAAATGTGAGAGGACAGCACGTGGCACCGGATGATCCGCAAGAGCCGCTGCGCCGAGACATCATCGTTATTGGCGGTTCTGCCGGAAGTCTCGACACTCTGCGTGCAATCGCACTCGCCCTGCCTGCCGACTTCGCGGGCACCGTGTTCATCGTCGCCCATGTCGGGCAGAGTCGCAGCATTTTGCCCGATTTGCTGAGAAGAGCGGGAAAGCTTACCGCCTCGCATCCACGAGAACAGGAACGCATCAGAAGGCGCCACATTTATGTCGCTCCTCCCGACCGGCATATGCTGATCGAGGACGGCAACGTTTGCTTGTCGCGCGGTCCCCGCGAGCATTTTACGCGGCCGGCGATCGATCCGCTGTTCCGCTCGGCTGCAAGGGCTTGCGGAGCCCGGGTCATCGGCGTCGTGTTGAGCGGCGGCGGCAGCGACGGGGCGGTTGGTCTCGCCGCGATCCAGGACGCCGGCGGGCTGGCTGTCGTCGAGGATCCGTCCGAAGCCGCCTTTCCCGATATGCCGCAAACGGCAGCGTCGTTGCGCGAGCCTGATTTTGTAGCCCGGGCCGTCGATATTCCCGCTCTGCTGGTCCGGCTCCCTGCGGAAAGGGTTTTGGTCGCGCCAGCGAAGGCGACGGAGGGAGTGCCCGTCACAATGGAGACAAACGACTTCGAGCGCCCGGTGGCTTTCAGCTGTCCCGAATGTGGCGGTGCGCTAAAGGTCCATTTGAAGAACGGGCTGGACGAATATGGCTGCCATGTCGGCCACCGGTTTGGCGCGATGGAATTGCTGGAATCGCAGTACGAGGGGGTCGAAAAAGGCATATATGTGGCGTTGCGGATGCTCAACGAACAAGCCGAGTTCGCCCGGCGAATGATCGCCAGTGCCCGCAATGCCCCGCTTGACAACGGCCTGGTCTATTGGGAGCGCCTGCAGGTCCAGGCCGAGGAACAGGCCGAAACGCTTCGCCGCTTTCTCGAGCAGCGCCCGATAGTCGGTCTAATGCCGGAAGCTGCCGATGGCTGAATAACAATGCGGTGGCCGGACCATCCGAACAGGCGTAGGGTGGTCCATCGTCAGCAGGAATTTTTCCGGGCGCTGACGGCTGAGAGACACGCCTCCCCATCGTCGACCCTCAGGGGACACGCGCACTCCCGCCCCGCGGAGGAGGAAGTGCGCAATGCCCAACCCCGCTACTCGCGACCTTCTTCGGCAACAAACCGCCGAGATGATCGAAGCCTCGCTTGAAATGTGCAGTATGGCTCGGGCGAACCTTGCCCGATCCGAAGTAGTCGTTTTTTTGACCCGCCAGACCATCGCCTCCAGCATCGCGTTGTTGAGCCGCGTGAGACAGTCGACTCTTTCGCCTCATTTTTAGCTATAAGCAGGCAATCGGCTCGGGAGGCCGCATTGCCTGCGATCTATATCCTGAACGGTCCCAACCTCAATCTGCTCGGGGTGCGCGATCCGTCGGTCTATGGCCGCGACACCTTGGCCGATATCGAGGAGCGGTGCCTCGCCCGCGCCGCCTCCCTCGACCTGCGGATCGAGTTCCGCCAGACCAATCACGAGGGCCAACTGGTCGACTGGATCCAGGAGGCGCGCGAATCGGCCGACGGCATCATTCTGAACGCGGGGGCGCTGACCCACACCTCTGTGGCGGTGCTCGACGCGCTGCTTGCCGCCGAATTGCCGGTTATCGAGGTGCATCTGTCGAATATTTTCCGCCGCGAGAGCTTTCGCCATCACTCCTACGTCAGCCTCGCCGCGACCGGCGTGATCTGCGGCCTCGGCGCACAAGGCTACGAACGC
>JAFASL010000773.1 GCA_019244535.1 Alphaproteobacteria bacterium | reverse complement strand
GCCGACCGCCGCGAGAAGTACGGTAATCGGGTTTGTGAGCACCGGCATGACCGGCGGCGCCTCAATCGCGACGACCCTGGCGCTCAGAAAATCCGCGAAGGGCGGTACCGATTTCAACAACCAGGGGAGACCGGTTGCATAGTAAAGCGCCCCGATCCACACACGACCAAGATTGAATTCGCCATAATTTAGGTATACCGCAGCACGGCTAGCCCGCTGCTGGACCTCTCCGTAGTAGCGCATGTCGGCGAAGGTAAACGGGTTGCCCCACCGCGCGAAATTGACCGCTATCGCAGCCGCGGCGAGCAAGCCGAGAACGGCAAGCGGCAGCCAAACGGAGTTCAACAGAAGCGGGCTCCACGCGGCATCTTCCGGCTCGCTGCGGTCAGAGCCGTATCGGCACCAGGCCGTACGAGCGATCAGCAGAATTGTCCCTAGACAGAGTGCGATGCCGATCGACGGGCGAGTATTGAGGGCCAAACCCGCAAGAAGCGCAAGCAAGATCATGTCGCGTCCGCCGAGACCGCGTACTCCGAAGCTAGGCCGCACGACAACCAGATTGAATCCGGCCGCGATCGCGGCCGCCCAAAGGATTGATTCATGGTAAATAGAAGACGACCCAAGAATGTAGATTTGCGGCCCGCTCAGGAGGGTTGCAGCTGTCATCAGGACGAGGGTTTCCCAGCGACGGCTTATCACTGGCAGACCGCGGTGAACTGCCAGGAGCGCCCGTAGCTGCAGAGCGACGAAGGTTACCAGGGCTGTCCAGCAGGAAAGCCGGGCAAGTTGTGCTCGTGAGATCTCGATAAAAGGCATTGCGAGAAGCCGCAACAGAGCCGGGAATACTCCGAAATAGGCATAGGTCTTCCCATGTCGCGTGAAAGCCTCAAAGCCAATCGCCTCGGGGTCGACGTCAAACGTCCCGTGGAGCAGGTGCAGCAACATGCTGTTATAGGTCCGGTCCAGCATCTCCGGCCCAAAGAGCTGGAACGTGCCGTTGCTCAGCAGAAACAAGTAGTAGACGGCAGCGGCAGCGGTCAGCACGAAAAAGTACCAATCGGATGACGACGAACGGAGACCGGAACCTTTACCAGCGGCAATGCATGGCCCCGGCAGCGAAGAGCCGTGCGCCTCGCGAACGATTTCGCCCATGTCAAATCGTCGCCTCTGTTCCAAGGATCACGGTGCTCTGCGACGACAAAACCCCGCCATTGCCGTGGGCGATCGCGGTTTCGCAATCGGCAACCTGCCGGGCGCCGCATTCGCGGCGCAGCTGGCGCGCTGCCTCGATCAACAGGAACAATCCGTACATGCCCGGATGGCAATAGGAGAGGCCGCCGCCATTGGTGTTGACCGGCAGACCGCCGCCCGGAGCGATATGGCCGTTCGATACAAACGCGCCGCCCTCGCCCTTCCGGCAAAAGCCCAGATCCTCCAGGAAGAGTATCGTATTGATCGTGAAGGCGTCGTACAGCTCGAGGATGTCGATATTGCCGGGGCCGAGCCGCGCCATGTCGTACGCCGCACGTCCCGAAGTCAGAGCCCCGGTTACCGTCAGATCCGGCATGCTCGAGATGTTTGCATGGGTGATCGCCTGCCCGCAGCCGAGCACGTATACCGGCGGCTTGTTCAGCGATCGGGCGCGCTCGGCGGAGGTCATCACCACAGCGCCGCCCCCATCGGTGATCAGACAGCAATCACGAACCGTAAACGGGTAGCTCACCATTCGTGCCGAAAGCACTTCTTCGATGGTCAGCGGCTTCTTCTCCCACGCGACCGGGTTCAGGAGAGCCCATTCACGCGCCGCCACCGCGACGTCGGCCAATTGCTCGCGCGTCGTGCCGAATTCATGCATGTGGCGCGATGCCGCTAGGGCATAGGCGGTCGACGGCAAGAACGGCCGAAACGGCGTCTCGTACGGGTTATACTCGCGCACTGAGGCGTGACGGCGGCCGATCGTGCGTTGGGTGCTGCCATAGGCGATGACTGCGATCTTGCAGAGGCCAAGCTGGAGAGCCGCCTGGGCATGCGCGACATGAAACATGAACGACGCTCCGCCGAGGATCGTGCTGTCGATGAAAGCGGGCGAGATTCCGAGATATTCGGCCAGCGACAAACCGGAGGTGCGGCTCTGCGCGGTTGCGCATAGCAACCCGTCGACATCGCGCAACCGCAGACCGCAATCGGCCAATGCTCGCTGAACGCCCTGCGCCATCAGGTCGATCGCGCTCATGTCTTTGGCGACGGCGCCGAGATCGGACTCGGCGACGCCGATTATCGCGGCGGCGCCCCGCTTCAGGCCCTCCATCACGCCGTCTCCGCCGGGACGAAGACGGGGTAGGGCGGCTCGCCGGCATCGGGACGGTGGATGCGAAACCTGACCCTCATGCCGATCCGCACGGCTTCCGGCGCAACACCCTCGACCCGGCTCATCAGCCGGAAGCCCTCGTCACAATCGATCAGCGCGACGTTGTAGGGCGCGCCTTCGCGCGGATGCGTAACCGTCGTGGCGTAGACGGTGCCCAGCCCCGCGCTCACTCGCCATTCGAGCTTGCCGCTGCCGGTGAAGGGACAGATGACCCGTGGATAGAATACCGCCCGGTCCGCCTCGGGGCTCCATTGATATGCCAATTCGCCGCGTTCGAGATGCGCCTGATAAATCGCCAGGGGTGATCCCGTAATCTGCTCCATTGCTTGCTCCGGCACGGATCCCGGCGCAGCCGGGGTACGATTTCACCAACGGGGCAGGATGTTCTATGTTTATCTCCCCGCGGGCAAGCCGTATGGAATTCACAGCTGGGCACGCGTCTTCGCGCGGCACAGCGATAATCCGGCAAGATTGGAGAGAACGAATTGGCGAAATTGATACTGACCGGGGACATCAACCTGATGAACGTGACCGATCCGGGGATCCCATTCGCTTTGGTCGGAAACGAATTCCG
>JAFASL010000756.1 GCA_019244535.1 Alphaproteobacteria bacterium | reverse complement strand
CTCCGTCGCCGTCGATATGGCCGAGCGCGCCGAAATCTACCGATCGGAATGTCTGCAGCCGGTAAGTCGAAGTCTTGACGACGTCGCGCGCGGCATGGATTTCGTCGTTGAGCACGACCAGAACACCTTTGCCGCGCGCTTCGGCTGAGCCGGCAACGCGCAAGGCGTTGACGAGGTTCATCCCGGCATCCGTGCCCAGCGCGCTCGCCGGCCGCTGTGCGCCGACGAGCACCACGGGCCGCGGGGTCGCGAGTGTCAGGTTTAGGAAAAAGGCGGTTTCTTCGAGGGTTGCCGTGCCGTGCGGGATGACGAAGCCGGCGACCGCCGACTCATCCTCCGTGATGCGATGGATTAGCGCCCTGATCTCGACCCAGTCCTTCGGGCCAATCTCGGTGCTGCCGACCTGGCGGAACGTGACCGGCATTGGGTCCGCCACGAGCCGGGTTTCCGGGAAACGGTCGAGCAAGGCCTCGCAAGTCAGCTTCTGCCCGAAATCCGGGTAGTCGAGCACATCGAGGCTCGTGGACCCGAGCGATGAAATCGTCCCGCCGGTGCCGATTACGGCGATGCGAGGTAGGGGCGTCGCCATCGCGGATGCCTCCCTCTCCTCAGTTCGGGAGCTTGATATGGGTCCGTTCCTCCCGCACGCGCAACGATACGGCGCCATAAGTGCAGACAAAATAAGGAACGACGTAGGTCAGTGCGAGCTTGGTGAAATCCACGTGGCGGCCCGCGGCGAGCGCATCGCCCTGATTGATCAAATTGAGGATCGTGCCGACGATCAGCGCCACCCACAGTGAGCGGCGCGGTACGCCATCGGCGACCGCGTAAGTAAAAGCCAATTTCCAGCTCACGAAAGCCAGCGCTTGCGTCGCTTATAGTGCTTGACGTCACGGTAAGACTTGCGCGTCCCGACTTCGTTGAGCCCCAGGTAAAACTCTTTGATGTCGGAGTTTTGGCGAAGTGTTTCCGCCGGCCCTTCGAGGACGATGCGGCCGTTCTCCATGACATAGCCGTGATCGGCGATGTCGAGCGCCAGCGCCGCGTTCTGCTCGACAAGGAGCACGGTAAGGTTCCGTTCGTCGCGCAAACGGCGGATGATGCCGAAGATTTCTTCGACGAGCAGCGGGGCGAGACCGAGCGAGGGCTCGTCGAGCAGAATTACCTTGGGATCGGACATCAGCGCTCGGCCTATCACGAGCATTTGCTGCTCGCCGCCCGAGAGATATCCGGACTGGTTGTGGCGGCGTTCCCTGAGCACGGGGAATGCGTCGTAAACCCGCTCGATCCCGTCGCGGACGGACGCAAAGTCGCTCCGGGTATGGGCGCCGGCCACCAAGTTCTCTTCGACGGTCAGGTTCTCAAAAACCCGTCTACCCTCGAACACCTGGGTGACGCCGTGCCTGACGACGTCGGGAGCAGGGAGCCGGTCGAGCCGCTCGCCGTCGAGCTCGACAATACCCTTGGTCACCTGCCCGCGCTCGCTGTGCAACAGCCCCGAGATCGCCTTCAGCGTGGTGGTCTTGCCGGCGCCATTGGCGCCGAGCAGGGTCGTGATGCGCCCCTCCTCGGCGACCAGCGAAACCCCCTTCAGCACCAGGATCACACCGTCATAAACGACTTCGATATTGTTGAGCGCGAGCAAGATACTGTCCCTACTCCGCCGTCTTCAGTGCATGTTCTACGACATCTCGGTAGGCGCGGAACCAATCGGTTTCCTTGACGAATTTGCCACCTTTGACCTGGAATACCTGCACCCAGCCGCCGCCTTCGTGGTCGGTCGGGGTGATCTCCAACGGAGGTACGAGGCCGCCCAATGTGAAATCGCGGATCTGTTCGAAGCCGTTCTTGATCTCGGTCCCTGTCGGGGCCTTGCCGCCATTGGCCTTTAGCGCATTGCGGATACCCTCGACGTGGATCGCCGCTTGCAGAAGCCCGCGGTTGTAATAGACCGTGTTCTTGTCCATCAGGTCCAGCGGCTCCTTGCCAGCCTTTTTGTACATCGCCTTGATCTGCTGACGGACTGGGTAATCATCTCCGGCTCCGGCGAACTGCATCGCATGGTAGCCTTCGGCGACGCCAAACCCGCCGGCCGCGTCGATGTCGGCTTCGGATGAGGCCCAGACTAGGCCGACAACCTTCGACAGGGGATAGCCGTTGGATTTGAACGCCTTGATCGCTGCTGCAGGCGACCGGCCGAAGAGATGCGCAATCACAAAATCCGGGCGGTAGCGCTGGGCGATGTCGAGCACCTGTGCTCCCACCTCGACCCCTGGCGGAGGCACGGCGAAGGTTCGTAACTCGAACCCCTCGCGCTTCTGCAGCTCCTCGATGATCGGCATCGGCTCCTTGCCGGCTGGGTTGTCGTAGAAGACATAAGCGATCTTCTTGCCCTTCAGGTTTCCGCCCAATTTGTCCTTGACGAACTGGACAGCTGCCGCCCCCTGCGACCAGTAGGTCGCCGCGATCGGGAACAAATAAGGATAGCGGGTCCCGTCGGCCGCGGCGGCGATCCCGAAGCCCGGCGAGGTCGTCGCGATCTTGTCTTCTTCGAGCCGCTGGTTCAGCGCCACGGTCATCGGCGTGCCGTAAAGCGTCATCAACACCGCGCCTTCCTGCTTTTGGCGCTGATACGCCTCGACCGCCTGCGGGACCTTGTACTCGTTGTCGATCTCGTCCGCCTTGATCGTATAGCCCTCGACCCCGCCGCCGGCGTTGATCAGATCGTAGTAGTCGTGCATCGCTGGGCACAGCACAACGCCGGTAATCTGCGTCGCGCCCGTGCGGTCGCATTGCATGCCGATCAGCACCTCCTTCTGCTGCGCCCCGGCTGATGTGGCAAGCCCCAGTCCGGCCGCCGCACCCAATGCGAGCGCCAGTATCGCTCTGTTCGCTTTACTCATTGTTACTCCTTCTACTCAGCCTTTTTTACTGCCGCTGCCACGACTTCGGGATAGCCGCGGAACCAGTCCGTCTCTTTGACCAGCTTGCCGTCATGCACCTGGAAGATCTGCACCCAGCCGCCGCCTTCGTGGTCGGCCGCCGTGATCTTCAATGGCGGAACGAGGCCGCCCAGGGTGAAATCGTGTATCTGCTCGAAGCCCCGCTTTACATCGGCGCCGGTCGGCTGTTTGCCGCCGGTCGCCTTCAGCGCATTGCGGATCGCCTCGACGTGTACCGCCGCATTGAGTATGCCGCGGTTGTAGATCACCGTGTCGTCCATTGCCTTCGGCGGCTCCTTGCCTTGCGACTTGTACATCGCCTTGAGGTCCTGGCGGACGGGGTAGTCGTCACCCGCGCCGGCGAATTGCAGCGTGTGATAGCCTTCTGCCACCTGCCAGCCGCCTGCCGCTTGAATGTCGGCCTCAGCCGAAGCCCAGACGAGGCCGATCACTTTGGATAATGGGAAACCCGCTCGCTTGTATTCCTTCATGGCGACAGACGGAGAACGTCCGAACAGATGGTCGATCACAAAATCGGGCCGGTAGCGTTGGGTGATGTCAATCACCTGCGCCCCCATTTCGACGCCCGGCGGCGGCACGGCAAAGGACCGCAACTCGAACCCCTCGGCCTTCTGCAGATCTTCAAGGATCGGCAACGGCTCGTGACCGGCCGGATTGTCGTAATAGACGTAGGCGATCTTCTTGCCCTTGAGGCTCCCTTCGGCTTTGTCTTTGAAGAACTGGACCGCCGCAGCGGCTTGCGACCAATAGGTGGCGGCCACTGGGAACAGATACGGGAACCGGCTGCCATCCGCCGAAGCCGAAATACCAAAGCCGGGCGAGGTGCCTGGGATTTTGTCTTCCTGGAGCTTCTGGTTGAGCGCCTGGGTTTGCGGCGTGCCGTAAATCATCATCGACACGACGCCTTCGCCTTTTTGGCGCTCGTACTCCTCAACAGCCGGCGGCACTTTGTACTCGTTGTCGAGCTCATTGTATTTGATTTTGTAGCCGTCGATGCCGCCCTTCGAATTGACAAGGTCGATATAGTCCTGTTGAGCCGGACAGATCGCGATCCCGACAATCTGCGTCGGCCCGGTGCGATCGCATTGCGCGCCGATCATCACCTCTTTCTGCTGCGCCGGCGCGGCGCCGGCAAAGCCCAATGCCGCAGCAGCGGCTGCAGTAGCTGCCATTACCCGCGATAAGCTGTTCATCGCCTTCCTCCCATTAGTGATTGCATCAGTACGAGAATGGCCACACTCGGAAGTAATTGCGGATGTTCCGCCACAGCCGATTCAACCCCTCCGGCTCGACCACCAGAAAGAAGATGATGAGCCCGCCAAAGAGAATGAGCCGCAGATTGGGGATTATGTTGGCCAGATCGGCGGCCGAGAAGATCAGGCCCCCGAAGGATTCAAGAAACCAGCGCGTCACGATTGGCAATAATGTGACAAAGGCGGCGCCGAAGATCGATCCCAGGATCGAACCGAGCCCGCCGATAATAATCATCGCCAGATAATCGATCGAAACAGTGATCTGGAATTGCTCGTAATTGGCGATGCCGAGGTAGTAGGTGTACAGAACGCCGGTAACCCCGGCGTAGAAGGACGAAATTGCAAACGCCAGAAGCTTGTAGCGGAACGTGCTGATGCCGATGATCTCGGCCGCAATATCCTGGTCGCGCACGGCGATGAACGCGCGGCCGATCCGGCTGCGCACGAGGTTCGACGTGCCGATGATCGCCAGCACCGCAAAAGCCATCAGGAACATGTAGAGCTGGGTCTGAGACTTCAGCTGAACGCCGAAGAAGCTCGGCCGCGGCACCTGGATCGAGGCCTGCACGCCGCCGGAGATCGCCGGCACATGGTTAATCGTCCATTCGATGATCAGCTGCGCCGCCAATGTCGCTATGGCGAGGTAGATGCCCTTGATGCGTAATGACGGAATCCCGACGATCGCGCCGATCAGCGCCGCCATCAGCCCGCCCGCCGGTATCGTGATCCAGAACGGCGCGTCGAGCCGGGTCACAAGGTTGGCCGCAGTGTAGGCGCCGACCGACATGAAGGCGCCATGCCCGATCGAAATCTGCCCTGTATACCCCACCAGGATGTTGAGGCCGAGCGCACCAACAATCGCGATCAGGATCAGGTCGAGGATAGAAACATAATATTCGCCGAGCGTCAGCGGCACGATCACGATGAACAGCCCAGCGAATGCCGCCACCGCCCACTTGGCGATCGGCAGCGGGTAGAGCGCCATGTCCGCCGCATAACTGGTCTTGAACACGCCGGATTCGCGGTGGAACATGCCGGTGCCCTATCTCACACGCGCTCGATCCGGCGGCGGCCGAAGATACCCTCGGGACGCACCATCAGCGCCGCGATCATCAGAATGTAGGGCGCGAAATCTTTGGTACCGCCGCCGACATATGGATCGAGATAGCCGGCGGCGAGGTTCTCGACGATGCCGACGATGAGCCCGCCGACGACCGCGCCGATGATCGAGTCGAGCCCGCCGAGGATCACGACCGGGAAGACTTTCAGGCCGACGAGAGCGAGCTGGTTATCGACGCCGAGCATCGCCCCCCAGACAACGCCGCCCAATGCCGAAACGACACCCGCCATCGCCCAGGCGAGCGCAAAATAGCGCCGCACGTCGATGCCCATCGCCATCGCCACCTGCTGGCTATCGGCAACCGCGCGCATCGCGATGCCGATTCGGCTCTTCAGGAAAAACCAGCTGAAGGCGGCGAGAAAGGCGATGCTTACGGCTGCGCCGACCAGCTGGACCGGCGGCAGCATGACCGCGCCCAACGCGATCGGCTCGTCACCGACCGGCATCACGATGGCGCGCGTGCCGCCGCCAAAGGCGAGCGTGGCGCTGCCGCGCAACACCGCTGCAAGGCCGATTGTCGCCATCACGACAGCGATTACCGGCCGGCCGATCAATGGCCGCAATACGACGCGTTCAAGGCCGAAGCCGAGCAGCACCATCCCGGAGATCGACAGCAATGCCGAAAGCCAGAACGGCGCTCCGGCAAGATCGGCAGCCCCCGCAGCGATAAAGCCGGCAAACATGACGAACTCGCCCTGCGCGAAATTGATCGCGTCGGTCGCCTTGTAGATCAACACAAAGCCGAGCGCGATCAGCGCGTACATCAGTCCGATCATCACCCCATTGGTCAGCAAGACCAGCGTGAATTGCCACTCGAACTCAGGCATCGCCGCGGTCGGATCCGCCAGACCGGACCCCGCGTGCGCGGCCCCTCACCCTCCCGCTGCGCGGGTCCCTCCCTCTCCCCGCGAGCGGGGAGAGGGCTGGGGTGAGGGGCCGCCTCCGGTCGTCACGCATAGGCCGGTTCCCGCGCCGGTTCCGCGGTCTCAAAGACATCCTCGATCGCGATGATCGAGCTCAATATCGCCTTGCGGCCGTCCTCGTAAGTGATCTCGGTAGTGACCTCGACTTCCCGGTCGCCGCGATAAAAGGCCTCCACTATTGCCGCGTATTTCTCCGCGACGAAGCGGCGGCGGATCTTGCGTGTGCGGGTGATCTCGTTGTCATCGGCGTCGAATTCCTTGTTCAGCAAGAGAAAACGGCGGATGCGAGCAGCATTGGGCAATGAAGCGTTTACTTCAGCAATTTCTTCGCCGATCAGACGCCGCACCTCGGGTTTGGCGCTGAGATCCTGAAACGAGGTGTAGGCGAGGTTGCGCCGCTCCGCCCAATTGCCGATCGTCGTCAGATCGATCGCAACGATTGCGGCGACAAACGGCCGGCGATCCCCAAACGCGACCGCTTCGGCGATGTACGGGCTGAATTTGAGCTTGTTCTCGACAAATTGCGGAGCGAACGGCGTGCCGTCGGCGAGCTTGCCGACATCTTTGGCGCGGTCGACTACAACGAGATGGCCGCGCCGGTCGACAAACCCGGAATCACCGGTGCGGAACCAGCCGTCATCCGTCATCGTCGCGACGGTCGCATCCGGCTGCTTGTAGTAGCCTTTGAAAATCGCCGCGGAGCGGATCAGTACCTCGCCGTTCGCATCAATCCGCGCCTCAGCCCCCGGAATGAGCCGGCCAACCGTGTCCGGGTCCGCCTCACCGTCAGGCTGCAGCGAGGCGAGACCGGCGAGTTCGGTCGAGCCCCAAACTTGTTTGATATTGATGCCAAAGGCGCGGAAAAACCGGAACGTGTCGGGGCCTAGCGGAGCGCCGCCGGTGTAGACCCAGCGCGCCCTCCGCATCCCGAGCTGGTCGCGCACCGGCCCGTAGACCAGTACCTCGCCTAGTGCCAGACCCAAACGGGATAGTGGCGAAACGGGCTTCCCTTCCCCTTTCAGCTGCTCCGCACGCTCCGCATGTGCGCGGAAAAACTCGAAGAGGCGATGCTTCAGCGGAGTCGAATCCGCCGCCCGGAGCCGTAGCTGCGTAAGCATGTTCTCCCAGATCCGCGGTGGAGCGATCGCAATCGTCGGGCCCAGCTCGCGCAGATCGCGCTGTACGGTCTGCGGCCGCTCCGGGCAGTTACAGGTGAACCCGACCAGCAAGGTCAGTACCAGCGAGAACAGCGAGTCGCCGATCCACGCCATCGGCAAATAGCACAATAGATCGTCAGTGGCGCGGATATCCTCCGCCGCTACAAACCCTTGCGCCGAGCTCAGCAAATTGGCGTGCGACAGCATCACCCCCTTGGGGCGTCCAGTCGTCCCCGAGGTATAAGTCAGAAGCGCCAGATCATCCGGATCACCCCCGTCGATCTCGGCCTCGACATATCCCGGGTGCGCGTCGCCGAACTCACGGCCGGCCGCTTGCACATCAGCAAAGGATTTGAGGCCCGCGCTGAGATAGTGCTGCAACCCCTTCGGATCGTCGTAGACGACAAGTTCGAGATGCGGCAGCTCCGTCTGCAAAGACCGGATCTTATCGACTTGCTCCTGGTCTTCGGCGACGACGACCGAAACCTCGGCATGATCCAGCACAAAGACGAGCTCGCCGGCGATCGAGTCCTGGTATGTCGGCACTGCGGTCCCGCCGAGGCATTGCGCCGCCAACTGCGCCCAGTAGAGGCGCGGCCGGTTGTCGCCAATAACCGCCAGCTTGTCACCGCGGCGAAAGCCGTGCGCGGCGAGGCCCAGCGCGAAATCGCGCACCTCCTGCCAATACTGCGCCCAGGTAAAGGTCTCCCAGATGCCGTGGTTCTTTTCGCGCATTGCCGGCAGCGCCGCCATCTGCTCGGCGTTGTGCCGCAACAGCTGCGGCAATGTCATTGCGTTCATGCGGCGACCACTTCCTGGCGTGTCTTTGCAGTGCCGAGATAGGCGCGGATCACATCCGGATTACTTTGCATCTCGCCGGGGCCGCCCTCGGCGATCTTGCGCCCGCGGTCGAGCACGGCGACCCGGTCCGAAATGTCCATCACCACCGCCATATCGTGCTCTATCAGGATGATCGTCGTGCCCCATTGCTGGTTCACGTCGAGAATGAAGCGGGCCATGTCTTCTTTTTCTTCCTGGTTCATCCCGCCCATCGGCTCGTCGAGCAGCAGCAGTTTCGGGTCGAGCGCCAATGCGCGGGCCAGTTCGACGCGTTTCCTCAAACCGTAGGCCAGGCCGCTGGTCGGTTGCTTGCGCAAATCCTCGAGCTCGAGAAACTCGATCAGCTCCTCTGCCCGAGCGCGATGCGCGATCTCCTCCTTCTGTGCGAGTCCCCAATACACAAATGACGACAGCACGCCCGCCTTCATGTGCACGTGCCGGCCCAGCATGATGTTGTCGAGCACCGTCATGCCCGCGAAGAGCGCGATGTTTTGAAACGTACGCGCGATCCCGAGCGCGGCGATATGTGACGGACGGGCGCCGGTGATGTCCTTGCCCGCAAAAACAATCGCGCCGGTGTCGGGCCGGTAGAAGCCGCTGATCATATTGAGGAGCGAGGTCTTGCCGGCGCCGTTCGGGCCGATGACCGAGATCAGCTCGCCGGCGCGGACCGAGAGCGTCACCCCCTCGACCGCCCGCACGCCGCCAAAATGCTTCGACACGCCCGAGATGACGAGTTGCTCCTCTCCTCGAGAGGCGTCGCCGTCGTTCACATCACCGGACACGATGCCGCCCGCATTTCCTCGCCCTTCCGCCGCCGCGCATATGCGCGCAAATTATGGCAGGCATGATGCAGACGCAGGTGGCAGAAGGCAATGGCCTATGTCACTGCCGCGCTTTACTTTTGCTGCCCG
>JAFASL010000602.1 GCA_019244535.1 Alphaproteobacteria bacterium | reverse complement strand
CGGCGCCAACGCCTTCTGCATGTACTCGTCGAACGTCTTGATGAACGAGCTCTCATGCAGAAAGGTCAGCGACTTGGCTTCCGCGATCGCCCGCCGCGGACCGATTGCGGCGCCCACAGCGCCGAGGCCGGCCAGCTGCAAAAGTGCGCGCCGCGATGTGACATCCATTGCTCGCTCTCCCTCAGTTGCGGCGGGCCAGCATCTGGTCGACCATCGCCGGGGCGGCGCCAAGATAGTTGGCGGGATCCGTTAACGCCCGCAATTTGTCGGGACCAAGCGGGTCTGCGACGGCGGGGGTCTCCAGCAGCACGTCGAGCAGAGGCCGCTCGGTCTCGATCGCGATGCGGCAGGCGTCGTAGACCAGATCGTGCGCCTCGTTGCGGCCGGTGTGCGGCGCCAGCCCCATCATCACCGCCTCTGCGACGATCAGCCCGTGCGTCATCGCCAGGTTCTTTGCCATGCGGCCGGGATCGACAATCAGGCCGCCCAGCATGAAACGTGCTTGGTGCAAAGCTCCGGCGGCAAAGCCGAAGGCTTCGGGCACTGCTACCCATTCGACATGCCAAGGCCCGGTCGCCCGCTCGAAGTCGGTAACGACAGCATCGAGGGCCAGTCCCGCCTGCTGGCGGAGAACCTTCGACGCGGCAAGGATCAGCTCGCACGAGATCGGGTTACGCTTCTGCGGCATCGTCGAGCTCGAGCCGCGGCCCTGGATGAAGGGTTCGGCCGCTTCGCCGAACTCGGTCGCCGACATCAACATGACGTCATACGCGATCTTGCCGAGACTGCCGACGAGCAGCGCCAGAACCTGCACCGTCTCGGTGATCCCGTCGCGAACCACGTGCCAGGTGATCGGCGGGTCGGCGAGCGCCAGCTCACGGGCGAGCTCGGCGCGGATATCGAGGCTGCGCTCTGCGCCGCCGAGCGAAGCCAGAGTGCCGGCGGCTCCGCCAAACTGTACCAGGAGAACCCGCGGGCGGAGCTGGCGCAGCCGGTCGGCATGGCGGTCGAGCGCGTAGAGCCACACCGCGGCCTTGTAGCCAAACGTCACCGGCAGCGCGTGCTGCAGGTGGGTGCGCCCCGCCATCGGCGTGTCACGGTATTTGCGCGCGAGCTCGGCGAGATGGCCACGCGCCGCCGTCAAATCCTCCTCGATCAGCGCGAGCCCGGCGCGGATCTGCAGCACCGCGGCTGTGTCCATGATGTCCTGTGTGGTGGCGCCCCAATGGAGGTAGCGGCCCGCGTCACTCGCCAATTCGGCCATCTGCCGGACGAGCGGCAGGATCGGATAGCCGACCGTCTCGGTTTCGCTCTTCAGCCGCGCGAGATCGAGAGCCTCGCGGCCGCTCGCCAGAGAGTTCGCCGCGTCCGTGATAGCGGCGGCCGCCTCGGCTGGAATGGTGCCGAGCTTTCCCTGAGCGCGCGCGAGGGCGGCTTCGACTTCGACGCAGCGCGCGAGAAATGCGTCGTCGCCGAACGCGTCGCGCATCGCCGTGGTGCCAAACATGTCGGCGAAGATCGCGGAATCGAGAGCGCTGATCGCCATCGCGGGTAAGATCCCTCGGTTGCCGCCCTCACTTTCCCGATGACATGGGTGCCCCCCTTTCCCCGCTTCTGGAGGGAGGGCCGGGGTGAGGCGCCATGGCGGTCCAGACCCCGCCGACTAACCGCTCGAGCGCAGGGAAGCGGGCCTTGTAAGCCATTTTTGGGCTGTCGGAAATCCAATAGCCGAGATAGACGAAGGGCTGACCCTGGCTGCGGCATTGCCCGACGAGCCACAGAACGCTCCAGATGCCGAGGCTGCGGCGCGGCTGTTGCGGATCATAAAAGCTATAGACCGCGGAGATCCCGTCATCGAGCAGGTCAACCAGCGACACGGCGACGAGCTGACCCGCTCCGTCGCGGAATTCGGCAATGGCCGTGCGCACCGGGGTATCCTCGACCATCCCGCGATAGTCGGCGTAACGCATCGAGGCCATGTCGCTATTGCTGTGGCGCAAGCGCTGATACGCCGAGAACAACTGGAATTGATCGGGAGTGGCGCGGCTGGCAATGAAGCGGCCGCTAAGGTCGCGATTGGTGTTACAAATTCGCCGCGTCGATCGGCTGTGGTGGAACCGATCGACGGCGATCCGCACCGGCACACAGGAAGAACAGCCGCGGCAGGCCGGACGGTAGGCGAAATGATGGCTGCGCCGAAACCCAGCCCTGGATAGGTCATCATAAAAGAGCGCCGCGTTGCTCCCGCCGAGTTCCACGATCAGCTTGCGCTCGGCGCGGCCGATTATGTAGGGGCAGGCAACGGGTGCGGTCGCAAAGAATTGCCGAAAGGCGACGGGCACACGCCCTGGCGCCAAAGCCCGGCGTGCTTCGAGCCGGGGCCGTTCGGGCTTTTGTGTGTTTTGGGCCCCCGGCCTAAAGTTCATGCCTGTTCTCCAATCCAGATCCGATTGTTCGGATCGGGATTATGGCGGATAGCGGGTCAGGCACGCCAGCCCAGAACCGAGAGTTCAACGCATCGGTCCGGCCGTCCAGCGAAATTCGGTCAGAATGCTCTCGTCAAACCGGCACTCGACGGCCAGTTCATGTGGCAAAGGCGCATCGGCCGGCAGATCGGTACGCACCCCTTCAGCCTTCGCGACGATCGTCGTTAGGTTGACGGCTGAGGCCTCGCTCTTCCTGACCTCGATCGCTGCGCTGGGGTAGGCGCGCTGCATCATATCGGCGCAGCGTTCTGCCAGTCCGACGCTACGAGGGATCCCGCAGCCCGCCGCGACCGCGCAGAGCGCCGGCAAAAGAAGGACGGTCAAAGCTTGTCGGAAACCCGCCATTCCCGCGATACTGCTCGGCTTCCGGGGTAATTTCAAACCCGACCGGCTCTCTCGCGAGATTGCGCTGAGTCACGGCGGCCATATTGGGGAGGTGCGGAAGGGGGTGGCTTGAAGGACGTTGTACGACGAGCAAACAAACTGCGCCGGCGGGTCTATCGGGAGATCCCCGTCGCCTCCGCAAACCGCACTGCCGACCTCGACCACCGGATGTGCTATGCGGAAATGGCGGCCATTTTGGCAAGCGCGAGGCTCGGCGTGTCTTCAGGGGGGGCGGCGCTTGCCTTGTGGCGAGCCTGCAGCGAGCGTGGGCTGCGAGCCTGGTGCTACGAGTTCGGTTTACCTGGCAGCGCTACCCGGACGGTCACCGTCGTCGATGTCGGCGGCGTGCTGCAAATCCATGATGCTTTCTTCAATCTGAGCTATCCGTCCGGTCTCTATGACGTCTTGGGTTTGCTGCGCAACGGAGAGTGGCCAAGGATCAAGCGGGAGGTGCGAGACAAAAAGGTCTACATTATGGATCCCGCTCGAGAGTCGGGCACGGCGGCGCGCTGGTTGCAGGAACACGCCGAGCGCGAACTCGAACCGGTCGATGGCCTGCGACGATTTGAGCTGCTTTGGGGACCAGAGGGGCTTACCGCCACCGATCCGGGTGTCGACTCCACGTTAAGTGCTCTGACTGCTCGCGGTTACCCAACAGACCTGCAATACGCGATGCTGCACCCGGTCGCGGTGTTCGACGGCGCAAGGTGGCATCGGAATCGCGCCGAAATGCCTCTGTTGCGAGGGTGCAATCTGGAGTCGCCAGTCGCGGCACTGGGGTCGGTGTCTCGCGAGTTGGAACTCCAACGCACGCGCTTTGCCGAAGCGAGCGCAGCGGCAGCGCGCCTGGAAGGCGACCTCGTCGAGGCGAAGAAGCAGGCCTCGGCGGTGGCGCGGCGTGTTTCGGCGGAACGCGAAACATTGCTGCAGCAAAAGGCGGCTCTGCTAGCCTCCAACACGGCTCTAAAAAGCGAACTCGCCGAGGTCCGAAACCGGCTGTCTTCCGCCGTCGATCTACGAGCACAACGGGACAGCCAAATCGCGCAGCTGCGGGCCGAGATTGAAGACGGCGCTCGCCAACTGGAAAGCCAGCGAGACGCGCTCGAGGCGCTCCGAGGTCTGCAGCATGAGTGGGAAGCCGCGCGCCATCGCCTCGAAAAGGAAATTCGCGATGTCCGGGCACAGCTCGAATTGAGGTCACGGGAACACGAGCTGCTGCGCCAGAGCGCCGGGGTGCTGGCAACCCGCGCCGAGACGGCCGAGGAGCAGGTAATTGCGATCACCCACTCCTTCCCGCCGCTTTTCGACGAGTTGAGCCGGCTGCGATCCGAAAGGGACGCGATGTCCCGCGAGATGGCTATGCTCGAAGGACAGATTTCAGGTTCGCTCGGAGCTCGCCTGCGATCTCTGTGGCGCCGTCTTACCCTTAAGCGCGAGGCGCTATGACGAAACCATTCGGCGCTGCCCTCAGCTGCGCCAATCGGGATTGTGCGCCGCGCGACGTAGGCGGAAGCGCCGCACAATCACGGTGCCGGCCAGCATGTCGTGCAAAGTGCGCTTATGCCGGTTGAACAGAACCAGCAGCAGGATCAGTGAGCAGGTCGCGCCGACTGTGAGGTAAAACAGCGCAGTCTGTATCAGCGCCTGCAAAAAACCAGGCCGCTCTCCAGTGATCGAGCGCAGCTCAACATCGAAAAGCCTCATCCCGATCGTCGCCGACCAGGGACCGCTCAGCAGCAGGGTGTGGTAGGCGAGGGGGATCAACCCAAACAGAAACCAGAGCACCGGCGCCAGCAAACCGAAACTGAGGAGCCAAAGCACTGCGAAACCGACCCAGCAAAAGGCGGCCAGAACGCCGATCACGCAGAGATCGACGAAATAGGCCAAGGTGCGGCGCCACAATACCCCCTCATAGGCCTCGGGCAGTGCCGCCGGATCGGGCATTGCTTGTTCGTCATAAAACGTCGCGGCGTAGCCGAAGCTGGCCATGATCGCACCATCCGCTGGAAAGACGGCGCAGCATGTAGGGATCATCGCCCCCGCGGCAAGCCTCGGGGTAAGATGCTGGGCCCCACTATCCGCAACGGAGCTCGCCATGCCCGCCTACATCATCGCCGACATCCAGGTGACTGACCCCGCCAACTACGATCAGTACCGGCCTCTCGCGGCGGCCAGTATCGCACGGTTTGGCGGCCGCTTTGCCGTGCGCGGCGGGAAAGTCGATCTGCTGGAAGGCGCGCCCAAGCCGGAGCGCATCGTTGTCATCGAATTCCCGGATGTCGAT
>JAFASL010000501.1 GCA_019244535.1 Alphaproteobacteria bacterium | reverse complement strand
GCTGCGAAGCACCGATCGACGGCTCAGATTTCCCATCTGCGTTTCCTTCCTGCTCTTGCGCACGCGACCCTTTCGCGGGCGCGTTTTATACGAGCGACAGCTTGGGACCGCCCCGAGACGGGGTCAACGTCTTTGATCGCCGGCCTCGCTCAGCGAGGAGGACGGTTCACTCCGACAACGCACCAGCCGTGACCCATGCTGGATCCCTCGATTCGATCGATGCGGGTGATCGAGCAATTTTGGATTGTGAAGGCAAGCGCCGCCTCCGGATCGAGGTCGAGAGCCACGGCCAATGCAGCGCGGATCGTTCCGCCATGGGTGACGGCGATGATGTCGCCTCCGGAATGTGTCTCGACCAGCCGGTCGATCGCCCGTGATACCCGCTCGATGACCGTGATGAAACTCTCGCCGCCCGGCGGGACCTCATGAGCCGGGGCGTGCCAGAAGCGGTGGAAATCGCCGGCGCGGGACTGCTGGAGCTGCTCATATGTGAGGCCTTGCCACTCGCCGAAATGTTGTTCGGCGAGCTCCGGCATCATGATCGCCTCGGGACCGGGAATCGGGTCTGGCCCGGGCAGACCGGCGCGGATGATGGCCGCCGCTGTCTCGTGAGTGCGCCGCAGATTGCTCGTTACCCATGTCGCTTTGCGCGGCAGCTTTTCTGCGAGCCCGGTAAACAGCGCCGTATCGGAACAGTCGCAGGACAGGTCCGTCTGGCCGTAGATCCGACCTCCATGCGCGACCGACGCGTGTCGCACCCACCAGAACCTGGTCGTTATGTGACTCATCGTTTTGCCGGGGCCGCCGAGGACGTGTTCCGTGTAACCGCGGATCCCCTCTCGCGCAATCCGGGCTGTGGTCGAGACGGTCGTTGCCGATAAGCTCGCCCCCGGATAACGTCGGGGCCGGCAATCCGGCCAGCTATCGGGAGGGAACAGCTATGTCGACTTTGATCCTCGGCGGCACCGGCTTTATCGGCCGCCGTCTCGTGCCGCTCCTGGTGCAGCGCGGCGAGGAAATCGTGTGCATGGACATCAATCCCGGCACCGCGTCCTACGACCACCTTGGGAAGCAGGTCAGGGTCGTGCGCGGCGACGTCACGCAGTTTGATGACGTCATGGCGGCGACGGTGGCGGCCAAGCCGTCGCGGGTCGTCAACCTCGCTTATTTTCTCGGCAGCGAGCACGCGCCGCATGTCGCAACCAAGCTCAACATCATAGGCATGGACAATTGCTTCGAGGCAGCGCGGCTCTGCGGTGTCAACCGGGTCGTGTTCGCCAGCTCATTGGCGGTCAGTGGCGAGCAGCACTTCTACGGCGACCGCCTCGTCACCGAGGAGGATTTCCGGCACGGCCACGTGCAGTACGCGATGCACAAGATTTTCAACGAATGGCAGGCGCAGGACTACCGCGAGAAATACGGGATGGAAATCACCGCGATCCGCCCCGCCAACATCACCGGCCCGGACAAGATCGTGGGGTCAGTCGATCACGTCAAATGCATCACCTTCCCGGCCCGCGGCGAGGCGATCTCGTTTCCGTACAAAGACGCGATGCGCGCCCCGCTCCATGTCGACGACATCGCCGAGGTGTTTGCACGGGTATTGCTGACGGATAAGCCGCGCCATGCGGTCTACAATTCCGGCGGCACGCCGATCAGCCTCGGCGAGCTCGCCGATCTCGTGCGCGAGTTTCTGCCAGACGCGCAGATCACCTTCGAGCACGAGACCGGCGGCAAGGGGGCCTCGGGCAATTACCTGATCGACAACAGCCGCCTGATCCAGGAATTCGGATTGCAGTATCTGCCCTACCGCCAGCGCGTATTGCAGATCATCAACGACACCCGCCGCGAAGCCGGCCTGCCGCCCGTCGCCGACCGATAAGGAGCAGACCGTCATTGCGAGGAGCGCAGCGACGAAGCAATCTCGATCGGCCAGGCACGACGGGGCCGAGATTGCTTCGCTACGCTCGCAATGACAGGGGCGAGGATGGCATGGAGACGGTAGGGCTGGGTTTCTGCTTCGAGGATTTGCCGGTCGGTCGACAATTCAAGACGATCGGGCGCACCGTCACCGAGGCCGACATCACGAACTTCGTCAACTGCACCGGCATGGTCGAGGTGTTGTTCACCAACCTCGAATTCCTCGCGCATGAATCGGACATCAAGCAGCGGCTGGCACCGGCGGCGCTGGTCTACGCCTTTGCCGAGGGATTGCTCGTGCAGTCGACAATGCAGCACACTGGCTTTGCGTTTCTGCACATGGAATTGAATGTCGAGAACCCGGTCTTTGCCGGCGACACGATCCATACCGAATGCGAGGTCGTCGAGGCGCGGCGCAGCCGAAGCCGCCCCGACCGCGGCCTCGTGCGCACCCGCATCCGGGTCAAGAAGCAAGATGGGACGGTGGCGCTGACTTATACGCCCTTGCGCATGGTCAAATGCCGAGAGATCGGCGTCTGATCAAACCAGCCCCATGGCGCTGGGCTTGCCGGCCCGGTTCGTATTGAAGGCCGCTTCCCACACGGCGATCCTTCCGTCGCGCATGACCCAGATCTCGACGCCGCGGCCGATCATTTTGGCGCCGGTCATCCGGTCCTCCCATTCGCCTTCCCAATAGTTGGCGATCACCTCACCCATCAGCGCCCGCAATTCCTTGCGCAGCCGATAATCCCTTTGCCGCTCGCTGCGGCCGCGGAACAGCTTTTCGAGCGCCGCCTTGCCGCGGAATTCCGGCAGGTCGCCAAAGCGCACGATGCAATCGTCGGTAAAACCGGCAAGCAGCGCCGGGATATCCCACGGCATGAACAGCGATTCGACATGCGCGACGAAGGCTCGGGCTTCCTCGACGGTGCGGGGATTGCGGTCCGCCATGGCCACCTCTCAGGTCCGCAGGACTTTGCGAATGCGGTGATTGTTGGTGTCGCCGATATAGATCGCGCCGTCCGCGGCTACGGCGGCGCCGTGCGGGCGGTCAAGCGCCGCGACGAGCGCCGGGCCGCCGTCGCCGTTGGCTCCTTGCCGGCCGCTGCCGGCGATGGTGGCGACCGTTCGCGTGCGCAGGTCGACCCGGCGGATCACATGGTTCTCGGTGTCGACGACCAGGAGATTGCCGTCGCGGTCGATCGTCAGCTCCTTCGGCGCGTTGAACACCGCGGCGAGCGCGGGTCCGCCGTCGCCGCCATAGGCCCTGGCGCCGGTGCCGGCGATGGTCGTGACGGCGCCGCTACGCGGATCGACCGCGCGCAGCGTGCTGCCTTGCCGCTCGAGGATGTAGACGGTGCCG
>JAFASL010000492.1 GCA_019244535.1 Alphaproteobacteria bacterium | reverse complement strand
CCGTCGATCAGGAAATTCCTGACGAAACCGCCGCTGCGCAAGATCAACTTTGACGTCTCCAGTGTCGACGAAAAGGGCGTGCGATCCCCGCCTGAGAAGTACAGTGCGGCAGCGTTCACCGAAGCGCTCGGATCGAGCAGCGATCTCCAGATGGTCTCGATCCCACCGGGCAGCTTTACAATGGGCTCGCCCGCCGATGAACCCGAACGCCAGCCGAACGAAGGGCCGCAGCACCGTGTTACGCTCGCCTCGTTCTTCATCGGCGCCTCGCCGATTACACAGGCGCAGTGGTCCGCAGTGGTATCGACGCGCCCCAACAGAATCCAACGTGACCTCGATCCTGCTCCCTCGTTTTTCACCGGAATAGACCTACCCGTTGAAAGCATCTCGTGGAACCAAGCGGAAGAGTTTTGCTTTCGTCTCGCGTCGATCACCGGACGGCCATACCGGCTGCCGAGCGAAGCCGAATGGGAATACGCCTGTCGCGCCGGCACGATAACCCCGTTTGCATTCGGTCCCACGATCACCACGGAATTGGCAAACTACTGCGGAACCGGCGGAGCGGTATGCGGGGTAAGCGACGGCAAGAGCGTCGCGTCCGACACCTATGCCGGCGTCACCTATGCAGCCGGCAGCTATGGACAGGGCCCACCCGGCATCTTCCGGGCCACGACGACGCGGCCGGGGACCTTCCCGCCAAACCGGTTCGGGCTCTACGACGTCCACGGCAATGTGTGGGAGTATTGCCTCGACAAGGCGACGGAAAATTACGCCGACATCCCGCGCGACGGCACCGCAAATCTCTCGGGACCGCACGATGCGCCCAGGATACTGCGCGGCGGATCGTGGTCGCACAACCCGGCAATCTGCCGCTCCGCCTATCGGGACAGCATTGACCCCGGGTTTTCGGGGTGGCAAGGCCGCATCGGCTTCAGGGTTGTGTGCACGCTGTAACTGAAGGTGAGGCTTATGGCGGACGAGCAGGCAGGGCTCTGGTTTGTAACGGAGGTCGCAGCCAGCGAAACAGTCGAGGTCCTCGAAGGCGGCCGCAGCTCCGACGATGTCGGCGGCGGCTTCGGGACCGGCGCCGTCCAGGCAGTCCGCAAGAGCCTGAGCCAACGGGTGCAGATCAGCACCGATGAGCTGAAACGGCAGATCGGCAATTTGCTCGCCGTCGTCGGTGACGTGTTCGACCAATCGCGCACCGAGACGGGGATCGTCCTCGACGAAGTCGAGCTGTCGATCGAGATCAGCTCGGAAGGGCAGATCAGCATCCTCGGCAGCGGCGGCAAGCTGGAAGGCAAAGGCGGCATCAAGCTGAGCTTCAAGCGGAACCCTGCGAAAGCTTGACCGCCGAGTTCGGCACGTCAGTCAGCGCCGGCGCGGAGCGCTTCCCCGGCCCGCTTGCCGCCGAGATGCAACAACGGCACGAAGGCGAATGCCAGAGCGGTAAAGGCTGCCGACACCAGGATCAGCGGCGCGAGCCGGCGCTCAAACATATGTTCATACAGAAAGGAGCCGAGGTTTTCGGAGAGCGCGCCGGTGAAATTGGTGACCGACATCAAGGCTGCGAATGCGAAGCCCTCTGCTCGAGGCGGGCAATAATCCGCGGCCAGGCTCAATGTCGCAACAAAGGCGATCATCGTTGCAATGCCACCGAAGAAATTGATCGCCGCCGCCAGTTCCTCGTTCCATAACAGCAGAAACGCCATCGTTGCCATGATGCCGAGCGCAATGCTCATATTCAGCAGCACCTTTGCGGTAATGCCCTTCAGAAATCGGCGGTACAGCAGCGCGCCGGCGATCCAGCCCGCCGAATTTACCGAACCGAGAATTCCGATGTATTCCTGCGAGAATTTGAGGTCATCAGTCATATGGTAATAAAGGGGCGTGCCCAGACCCGGATTGAGGTAATAGACAAACAAAAATAACGCAATGATCCAAAGATCGCGCAGGGTCAGGGCGGCCAGCAGGTTAGCGAAAGTCCTCCTCATCTCCGGCAGGTCGATCCGACTAGGCGGCTCGTGAATAAGAAATCCGCCAGCAAAAACGACGATCAGCGGAGTGACCGCGATAATGGCCGCGGCGCCGTGCAATGCAGTTGCCGGCGCCAGCCTTTCGACGAGCTGACCGCCAATGAAGGCGCTCGCCATTGCGGCAATGTTGAACCACAGCCATTGCTGGTTGACGAAGGCATTGCTGGCGCCGAATTTGTGGCTGTTCTCGACGAGAATGGCGCCGCACACCGTGCTCGATATCGCCATCCCGTAGGCGGAGAGCAGTAGCGCGACGATGATTGCGCCGGGTGCCGTGATCTGCGTGACCCAGCAATAGGCGGCTGCCGCCAGCACATTGGCGAGAACGAGATAACTTTTGCGGCGATACCCGAAGAGCGGCAGAAAGTCGGAAACGATGCCGTAGACCGGTTTGATGATCCAGGGCAGGTTTAGCACAGTCAGATAGGCGGTGACCTGGACCGGCGTCCACCCAAAGGTTTGCTTCAGGAAATAGTTGAGCGGCTGGGCGATCAGCCCGCCAGTCTGCCCGACTCCCTCGACGACATAGACCAGCGCAAAAAACCACATGAGCCGGCTGATCTGCCGGCTCTGATCGTGGAGGGTGGTGGAGTTGGACGTCGCGGCCAACCCTTGGCAGCTTTTATCTTATGGCGACGATGACCTCGATCTCGACCGGTATCCCGCCGGGCAGCGAGCTCATACCGACTGCGGAACGCGCATGCCGCCCATGCTCGCCGAACACTTCGACAAAGAGGTCGGAGCAGCCGTTGATGACTTTAGGATGGTCTTCGAAATCGGGGGCGGCGTTTACCATCCCCAGGACTTTGACGACACCTTCCACCCGGTCGAGGTCGCCGCCGAGCGCATCCTTTATCGCCGCGATCAGCACAAGACCAACTCCGCGCGCGTGCCGATATCCGTCTTCTATGGATACGCCGGCGCCGAGCTTGCCTTTCGGCATTCTGCCATCGGACCCGTCGGGCGGGCCCTTGCCCGAGAGGTAGAGCAGGTTGCCCACCTGTTTGGCATGCACGTAATTTCCCAAGGGGCCGCCAACCTGCGGCAGAGCGATTCTCAAATCCTTGAGCCGTTGCTCGACACTCATCCTATGGTCTCCCGGTCTAGCGACACCGATATCTCCCGAGCTGCGCGCTGCCGTCCTGGTCGTACGAGATAAGCTCCGCATTTTTACCCCAGGATTGGCAATGCGCCTGCGCGACGGAATCCGCCGCCGCATCCGGCGTGCTGTCCGGGTACCATCGTAGGGTTATGCCGTCAGGGGACTGGTTGAGCGTCCATGGCGGCCCGCCGCAAGCTGCCATGCAAAGCAACATCGCGATCCCGGCAGCTTGCAAGGGGGCTTCCATGTAGGCCCCATCACCGCTTATGGGCCGGGATACGCGGGGTCGGAATGGCTCCGATCAGTTTTCGCCAGTCGACCGCGCTGCCCAGCTTCAATGGCGTTCCGGCCTCAGGCATCGGGTATTTCAGCCCGCTTGCGCAATTGAACAGAACGACGCGCTCGTCAGTGCCAACCCGGCCGTCAGCCAACGCATTTTTGTATGCAGCGTAGGTCGCCGCCCCTTCGGGGCACAACAGCAACCCCTCCTCACTCGCAACCTCCCGCCACGCGTCGGCGATCATGTCGTCCGCGACCGCGGTGGCAAACCCGCCGCTCTCCCGCACGGCGCGCAGGATTAGGAAATCGCCGACCGCCTGAGGCACGCGGATCCCAGCAGCGAAAGTGTGAGCGTTCTCCCAACGAGGGGCGTGTTCGACCCCTTCCTCCCAGGCCTTGACCATCGGCGCGCAGCCCGTTGCCTGAACGACGACCATGCGAGGCCGCTTCGGCCCGATCCAGCCGATTTTCTCAAGTTCGCCGAAGGCCTTCCACATCCCGATGATCCCGGTGCCGCCGCCGGTTGGGTAGAAGATAACGTCCGGGACTTCCCAGCCAAGCTGTTCGGCGAGCTCGATGCCCATCGTCTTTTTGCCCTCGATGCGATAGGGCTCCCTGAGGGTCGAGCAGTTGAACCAGCCGACTTCCTGCTCTCCTTCGGCGACAAGCTTGCCGCAATCATCGATCAGCCCGTCGACGAGAAACACCTCGGCGCCCTGCATCGCAATCTCGCGGACATTCACCGCCGGAGTGTCGTCGGGACAGAAGACATAGGCCTTGATGCCCGCGCGCGAGCAATAGGCAGCCATTGCCGCCCCGGCATTGCCGTTGGTCGGCATCGCCATTGTCTCGACCCCGAGCTCCTTCGCCATCGAGACGGCGAGCGCCAACCCGCGCGCCTTGAACGAGCCGGTCGGCAGACGGCCTTCGTCCTTCACAAGGATCTCGCCGCCGCCGAGACGGTCGGAAATGCGCGGCAACGAAACCAGGGGCGTCACCACTTCGCCAAGAGAGACCACATTTTCCGGCCGGCGTACCGGCAGCAGCTCGCGGTACCGCCATAACGTCTGCGGGCGGTCCGCAAGTTTGTCGCGAGGCAATGCGCGGCGGATGCCGTCGAGATCGTACCGGACCAACAGAGGCCGGCCGGCCTTGGACAGGGTCTGCAGCGTGTCGGCCGGGTACCGCTCGCCGGTCAGGCTGCATTCCAAATGAGTGACAAAGGTCGGCAATTCGCCGCCCGTCCACTCAAACATCGGACCCTCCTGCATTTGCTCTGGCGCCCAACTTACGCTTGGGCAGTCAGCAGGGCGGTGAGCTCGTCGGGTACGCTGAGCATCGGATAATGCCCGGTATCGAGTTCGTGCCATCGGGCATTGAGCTTTTCGGCAGTGCGGCGCTGATGCGCTTCGCCGGGATTGGCGGCGCGGCGACACCAGATCACCGTCGCCGGCCATTGCTGGTTCCAGAAATTGTCGAGCCTGACCGGGTTCTCGTAAATGCCGATCGGATGCAAGGTGTAGCGGTCGAGCGCCCATGCGCGGGTCCGGGGCTCGAGATCGGCGAAGAGGCGGGTTTCCGCGTCTTCGCGCGTCGGGCCGGCGGCAAGCCCGCTCGGCACCGCGGTCGAGCGCTGGACGATGTCACGGATCCGCTCGCCGTCGAGCAGCGCCAAAGCGTCGACAAAAACCAGGCGCGAGATCCGATCGCGCTGCGCCTCGGCGGCGCGGGTCACGACCATGCCGCCCGAACTCGTGCCGACCATTACGACATCGTGCAGATCCTCGTAAAACAACAGGTCAGTGATCTCGGAAGCTTGTGTCTCTGTCGTGATACCAGGACGAAGGGAATGCTTGCGTTCGGCGCAGCCGTCCAACGTGGGCGCGTAGACCGTATGTCCACCGGCGCGCAACCGGCTGGCGACCGGCTGCCAGATCCAGCCCCCTTGATATGAGCCGTGGATCAGAACGTAGGTTGACATTGCCTCAATTTCCTCCGGTTACGTCGATTGTGAGGCCGGTCACGAAATCGGCATCGCTCGAAGCGAGAAAGCAGATCACTTTGGCCTGGTCCGCAGCCTCGGCGACGCGGCGCAACGGGGTGCGGGCAATTTCGGCCGCCTGCCCCTCGGCGCTGCGCTTCTCCCAATGCGGGCGAATGCGTTCGGTCAGGGTAAGGCTTGGTGCAATCGCGTTCACAGTGATGCCGTAGGGCCCCAGTTCGAAAGCCAGCTTGCGCGTGAACGCGATGACGCCGCCCTTTGCAGCGGCATAGGCGCTGCTGCTCGATACGCTGAGGCCACGACCGGCAATCGAGGCCAGGTTGACGATCTTGCCATGTCGCCGCCGCTTCATGATCGGCACGACGGCATGGGTGAACAGAAACGTCCCGCTAAGGTTGAAGGCTATCAGCCGCTGCCAATCGTCAAAACTCAGCTCGTCCACATTGGCGGCGGGATTTGCGATGATCGTACTGCCGCCGACCGCATTGACCAGGATGTCGACAGCGCCGAACTCCTTGTCGATCGAGGCCACTATCGCGTCGACCTTCACCTGATCGAGGGCATCGCATAGGCGTCCATGTGCCGCGCCGCCGCCGGCGCGCAACGCCGCCACGGCGGTCTCGAGGCGCTCCAGGTGATTGTCGACGCCGATGACCATCGCGCCCTCGCGCGCCATGATTTCCGCCGTCGCCCGGCCGATGCCGTTGGCGAAGGCCGTGATGACCGCGATTTTGTCCGTGAAGCGCATGGCTCCCCTCGTCCGTCCCCGCTGTTCTCTCGCAAAGACGAGCACGGGAGGAGGGACAATGCAACTCGGATTCATCTGCCGCATGCCGGCGAGCAAGCGACCCCGGAGAAGATCCGCCGCGCGGCGATGCGGGCAGAGGATCTGGGTTTGGACGACGTCTGGGTCAGCGGGCACATCATCGTGCCGCGCACCAGCTTTCCGGCCTCGCAATTGTTTTTCGACCCGGTTTTCGCTCGCCGCGCGCGCCGGTAGAAAGCGGGTTCAGGAAGCGAACTGCTCCTTAAGGACCCGTTCTTCGAGATTGGAATCGTGGTCGAACAGCAGGGTTATCGCGAGGTCGCGGTTTTCCTTTACATCGACCGAGACGACGTCGCGAACTTCGGTGAAGTCGGCGACTGCGCTGACTGGACGCTTGTCGGTCTCGAGGGCCTCGATTTCGACTCGAGCCTCATGAGGCAAAAGCGCGCCGCGCCAGCGGCGCGGACGGAAGGCGCTAATCGGCGTCAGTGCGAGCACCCCGGCGCCGAGCGGAATGATCGGACCGTGCGCCGAAAGATTATAGGCCGTGCTGCCGACCGGCGTCGCGACGAGAATGCCGTCGGCCATCAGCTCTTCGAGCCGCACGACCCCATCGACGCTGACCTGCAGCTTTGCCGCCTGGCGGGTTTCGCGCAGCAACGACACTTCATTGAAGGCAAGCGCCCGATGGAAAGCGCCGGCCTCGTCCTGTACGCTCATTTCGAGCGGATGGAGAATGACGGGCTGGGCAGCGGTAAGGCGCTCGTAAAGGCCGTCCGGCCGGTAGGCGTTCATCAGAAACCCGACGCTGCCGCGATGCATGCCATAGATCAGAACGCCGGTGGGCAGGAAGCGGTGCAAGGTTTCCAGCATGAAACCATCCCCGCCGAGCGGAACGATGATTTCCGCATGCTCCGGCGGAACGCAAGCATAACAGCGGCGCAGCTCTTGGAGCGCCTGCTGCGCCGCGTCGGTCTCGGCCGCGACGACGGCAATCCGTCGGGGCGTTGCGGTCACCCTCCGGTCACGCTCATGTGACGGGACACGGCCGGCCGGTTATGGCGGCGGTCGATGACGAAGTCGTGGCCCTTCGGCTTGCGGTCGATCGCCTCACGGATCGCAGCTTCGAGCGGCGCATCACTCTCGGATTGGCGCAGCGGGGTGCGCAGATCCGCCGCGTCCTCCTGGCCGAGACACATGAAGAGGGTGCCGGTGCAGGTCAGCCGGACGCGGTTGCAGCTCTCGCAGAAATTATGAGTCAACGGGGTGATAAAGCCGAGCCGTCGGCCGGTTTCCCTTACCCTCACGTAGCGCGCGGGGCCACCGGTGCGGTAATCGGTTTCCTCCAAGGTCCACCGCCGCTGGAGGCGGGCGCGCACGATGGATAGCGGCAGGTATTGGTCGAGCCGGCTTTCGCCGCCGATGTCACCCATCGGCATGACCTCGATGAACACGAGATCGAAGCCTTGCTCGCCGGTCCAGGCCACCAGATCGTCGAGCTCGCTCTCGTTTACGCCGCGGAGTGCCACAGTGTTGATTTTGACCGCGAGTCCGGCGGCCTTGGCCGCCGCAAGGCCTTCGAGGACCACATCAAGGCGGCCACGGCGCGTGATCTCGGTGAACTTGGCCGGATCGAGCGTATCGACCGACACATTTACCCGGCGCACGCCGCAACCGCGCAATTCACCGGCGTAACGGGCGAGCTGGCTGCCGTTCGTCGTCAGAGTCAGTTCGTCGAGCGCGCCGCCGTGGGTGTGCCGTCCGAGCGAGCGGAACAGGCTCATGATGTTGCGGCGCACGAGTGGCTCGCCGCCAGTCAGGCGCAGCTTTTTCACGCCGAGGCGGATGAAGGCACTGCAAACCCGGTCAAGCTCCTCTAGCGTCAGCAGCTCGGATTTCGGCAGAAACGTCATCTCTTCCGCCATGCAATAGACGCAGCGGAAGTCGCACCGGTCGGTCACCGATACGCGCAAGTAGGTTATCGTTCGTCCAAACGGATCGATCATGCCTGGCTCGCTTGCACCACGGCTTATCCCATTAACATAGGAGCGCCGCCCGCAAATGTCGCCCCCGATCTGGTCATGATTGCGCCGCGCTACTTCGCCGGCTCCTCGGGGAACCAGTCGCCCATTACCTGCTCTTCAGTGTAGGCCGTACGCCGGATGACGTTCGCATCCAGCTCGTCTATCTCGCCATGCTCTTCGAGATCGGCGATCGCAAGTTCAATCCCTCGCCTAGTTTCGGTCGCGACAAACCGGCTCAACTCGGGCTTCAGACTCGGATTGTCCTCGATGCGCTTTTGAGCCTGCAGTCGGGCAAGCCGGATCGTACGCCGCCAGCCGTTCCGCGGCTCGACTGAAGGCGAGTGCTCCAGCTTCACCAAGTGCTGGATTATCCGCATGATTTGGCTACGGAGCGCCGAGCGCTGCGAGATCCCCAAATCCTCGATCTCCTCGGCGAGGTTTTCCCAGTCCAGCGGCTGGTTCGAGGTGCCGCGCGCGGCAGCACGCAGAGCTTCGGCCTGGTGCTTCGACCAGGCTGCGAAGTCCCGCTCGTAAAGTGTTTTCAGATCCGTCATGACCGCCTGAATATGGCGCTGGCTGCCTTGCGGTGAAACCTCAGCCGACCCATCATCGATACATGCAAGAATTCACGGTCCGACCCCAGCCCGATGATCCGCGACTGACTCGCACCGTAGCGGGAATCAATCATGAAGGACGGCCGGTCGACACCGCTGTCGTCATGGAGCGGCCGCTGACCCTGTTTCT
>JAFASL010000446.1 GCA_019244535.1 Alphaproteobacteria bacterium | reverse complement strand
TTCACATGGCGCCGCCGCCGGTATCGGGTGGCTAAGGCCGATGGGCCGGAGCGGATCGCCGACGAGTGGTGGCAACCGGCGGGCTCCGGCGCGGCCGATGCAATCCGCGACTATTACCGCGTCGAGGACGAGGAAGGGCGGCGCTTCTGGCTGTTCCGGGCGGGCCTCCACGGCCATGACCAGAAGCCGCACTGGTTTGTCCATGGCGTCTTTTCCTGAGCCGGCCCCGCGCTACGCGGAATTGCAGGTCACCAGCAATTTCTCGTTTCTGCGCGGCGCATCGCATCCGGACGAGCTGGTATTGACCGCGGCCGCGCTCGGGCACCAGGCGGTCGCGATCACCGACCGCAACAGCTTTGCCGGCATCGTGCGGGCGCATCACGCGGCAAAACAGGTCGGAATCCGGCTTGTCGTCGGCTGCCGCCTCGATCTGCGCGACGGCACGAGTCTGCTCGCTTACCCGACGGATCGCGCGGCCTATGGACGGCTGACACGGCTGTTGACCCTTGGCAGACGACGCGCGCCTAAGGGTGAATGCCATCTCGATTACGCCGATGTCGTCGCCCATGGTGAGGGTCAGATCGTGGTGGTCCTGTCATCCGAAACCGCAGCCCGGGTTGCAGGGGATTTCCAGGGCCGCTGCTATCTTGCCGCGCACCACCTATACCGCGGCGACGATATGCGCCGCCTCGCCCGCCTCGCCGTCCTTGGCGAGGCAGCAGGACTGCCGCTCGTCGCAGTAAACGATGTGCTCTACCACGTACCGGAGCGGCGTCCGCTGCAGGACGTGCTGACCTGCATCCGCGAAGGCTGCACGATCGCAGAGGCCGGCTATCGCCTCGCCGCCAATGCCGAACGCCATCTGAAACCGCCGCAAGAGATGGCGCGGCTGTTTCGCGGCCGCGAGGCCGCGGTCGAGCGCAGCCTGGAAATCGTCGGGCGCTGCCGGTTCAATCTCGACGAGTTGCGTTACGAATACCCCGAGGAGCCGGTTCCGGAGGGGATGACGCCGCAGCAGCGCCTGGCCGAGCTCACCTGGCTGGGTGCCGCCGAGCGCTTTCACTCTTCCGTCGCCCCCGCGGAAGCGGGGGCCCAGGGCCACCATTCGGACCCCCACTGCCTGGATTCCCGCTTTCGCGGGAATGACGACAGGAGTGGGATACCGGACAAGGTTCGCGATCTGATCGCGCACGAGCTGCGGCTGATCGAGCGGCTCGACTACGCCCGGTATTTTCTTACCGTGCACGACATCGTGCGGTTTGCGAGGCAGCGCGGCATCCTGTGTCAGGGCCGCGGCTCGGCCGCCAATTCCGTCGTCTGTTACTGCCTCGGCATTACCGCGGTCGACCCGGCGCGCATCGATGTGTTGTTCGAGCGCTTTATCAGCGCCGCGCGCAACGAGCCGCCCGATATCGATGTCGATTTCGAGCATGAGCGGCGCGAGGAGGTGATCCAATACGTCTACGAGAAATACGGCCGCGACCGCGCCGGGCTCGCCGCCACCGTGATCTGCTACCGCTCGCGCTCGGCGATCCGCGAGGTCGGCAAGATTTTGGGTCTCAGCGTCGATGTCGTCGCCGCGCTCGCCGGGATCGTCTGGGGGTGGAGCAACGACCCGATCGCCGATTTGCGGGTGCGCGAGGCCGGGCTCGACCCGACCGACCGCAATTTGCGTCTCGCGCTCGACCTCGCAGCGCAATTGGTCGGGTTTCCGCGGCATCTTTCGCAGCATGTCGGCGGTTTTGTGATCACCCGCGGGCCGTTGTCCGAGCTGGTGCCGATCGAGAATGCGGCGATGGAGGACCGCACCGTCATCGAATGGGACAAGGACGACCTCGACCGGCTCGGCATTCTGAAGATCGATGTCCTCGCGCTCGGCATGCTGACCTGCATCCGCAAAGCTTTTGCGCTGATCGACGAGCATTACGACCGCCGGTTCGAGCTCGCGACGATCCCGGCCGAAGACCCCGCGGTTTACGAGATGCTCTCCCGCGCCGACTCGCTCGGTGTCTTTCAGGTCGAGAGCCGCGCGCAGATGACGATGCTGCCGCG
>JAFASL010000412.1 GCA_019244535.1 Alphaproteobacteria bacterium | reverse complement strand
GCGCTTTCGCCGATGGCAACGTCGCGCGGCCGCGTGAACGGGACGGTGATCTCGAAGATGATCTGCGAGGGCCTCCGTCCCATCACCAGCACGCGGTCGGAGAGCAGCACCGCCTCGCGGATGCTGTGGGTCACGAACAGCGCGGTCTTCCGGTATTGCTGCCACAAATCGAGCAGCAGCTCATTCATTTCGTCGCGGCTGATGGCGTCGAGCGCACTGAACGGCTCGTCCATCAGCAACAGGTCGGGATCGTATACAAGCGTGCGGCAGATCGCGACCCGCTGACGCATCCCACCCGACAGCTCATGCGGCTTCTTGTCCTCGAAACCTGCGAGCCCGACTTGCTCGAGCAAATTGCGGGCGGCCTCGCGGTAGGTGCCGATCGGGCGTTTCAGAACGCGTATCGGAAACAGGACGTTGTCGAGCGCACTCTTCCACGGCAGCAAGGTCGGGTCCTGAAACATGATGCCGATCGAGGCACGCGGGCCAGTCATCGTCGAGCCGTCGATCAGGATGCTGCCCCCCGACACCGGCTCGAGCCCGCCGACCATCATCAGGACCGTGCTCTTGCCGCAGCCGCTGGGCCCGAGGATCGCGACGAACTGGCCGTGAGGGACCGAAAAACTGACGGTGCTGACCGCTTCCAACGCAGCCCGCGTGCCGGCCCGGTACACCTTGCTGACCCTGCTCGCCTCGATACAGTGCCCGAATTCGGCAAACGGCATGGAGGGCTCCTCTAACGGCCGGTTTGCGGCAAGCAGCGTGCCAGCCTTCATCAGGTCACGTAGGCGCGAAATTCCTGCGAGTTCTTCTGCACCCCATCGAACTCGGCGGCCGATAACTTGACGCTGCCGACAAAGCGGTTGGTCATCAGCGCGTCCATGATCGGGCGCTTGTCGTCGGGTTTGGCGAGGTATTGCATGACGAGATCGGTCTGCGCCTGGTAAGCCTCGGGCTCGATCCAGCCCAGCCCGTTCGTCTTGATAACCGGATTGGCCGCAACATAGACCATGATGCCGGTGCCAACCCGGATCTGCTCGTGCGCCTGCTCCGCCAGCGCCATTTCCGGCACCTGCTTGAAGAACAGCTTCATCGCCTCGCCAGGATCGAGCATCGTTGCCTTCAGGCCTTCGAGCATGCCGTCGACGAACGCGGCGCATAATTGCGGCTCCGCCGCGACGCGCTGTGGCGGGGCGAGAAGGACATACCCGTAATTGACCAAGCCGACGGCGCTGTAGAGCATGAAATGCGCCTTCACCCCGGTGGCGGCGTAAATCGGCATGATGCTGACGGCAAAGCCGGAGATGGCATCGACCTTGCCTTCGGACAGGAGCCGATTGCGCACGTTGGGTTCGGTCTGAAGGCGATCAACTTTCGACAGATCGAAGCCGGCCTTCGCGGCATAGGCCGGCAACAGCGGGTAGTCGCCCGAGATGACGGTCGAAGCAAGCTTGTGGCCCTCGAGATCCTTCGGCGCCTTGATCGGCCCATTGTCGAGGACGCCGATCCCCATCGTCCCGTCATACTGGCAGCAGGCGAGCGCCATCACCGGCAGTCCCTTCACGTTTTGCAGGATCGCCGCCGCCGCCGCCGCCATCCCAAAATCGAACCGGCCAGTGCCGGTCGCTTCCGCCGCCGCCACCGATCCCGTGCCGCGGGCGATCGAGACGTCGAGCCCGTGCTTGTCCCAAACTCCCATGCCCTTGGCGGTAAAGGCGAACAGATCGCTGCCCTCCGGCACCCAGGGCAACGTGAATGTGACGGATTTCTTGTTTCGTGCAAAGACGAGGCGCGGTGTCGCGAACTCGCCTGCAAGTCCCGAAACCGCGGCGCCCGCCGCAGCGAGGAGCCGACGGCGTGAATACTGGCGTCGAACGTTCATCGATGCCTCCCTCGGCGCCCGGTCGGAGATCGCCGATCGCACGGAAACGCGACAGGGATCCGCTGATGATACGTGGCGTCGTCAGTTCGGTCAAAGGAGCCGCCAGACCGAGTGTCGTCCTCTTAGGACAGCACACCGACCGAGATGACGTAGGCGGCCCGACTGGCTGCCGCGAGTTCGGAGCTTCCAGGAGCCAAAGATTCCACATTTGGGCGGAAATCTGCGGCATTGGGTGGCGTGAGGTCCCGAGACATCTTCCAGCCACCCAAATCTGGCTGACCCGACCCGACAAGTTGACGGTGCCAACGGACCCCCTCTCCCCTCCGGCATCCATCGGCGCACAGTCGCCGTCGGCATCACCAAGCTGAGATGCGCTAAGTGCGGCCCAGTTAAATCGATACGCCCGAGACGGACAAGATATGTCGCACCCGTGCGCGTTGCTCCTCTGTAATCGTCAGGCGTTCTGCGAAATCGACGCCGCCCGGTTTCGTCGCGTCGACGCCAACCTTGGTTAGCGTATTATCGACCGGATCGGAGGTGGGGTCGAGGATCGCGCCCATTGCGCGTTGGACGAAGACCAGATCGCGGTCGGCGCGGGTGCGTGTCGCGACGGCCCACATCACGTCCGCGAGGTTGAAGATTTCGACATCCTCGTCGACCACCACCACGCATTTGCAGTACGTCTCGGTACCGAAGGTGGCCATGATCGCCTGTTGCGGCTGGCCCTCGGCGGTTTTTCTCATCTGAATGACGGCCATGAATGCACCACAGGTGATTGTCGGAACGTGCACGGCAATGACATTGGGCAGGTTGCGGCGCAGCGAGTTCAGGATTTCGCCTTCGCGGGCAATGCAGCTGATCAGGATGTGATCCGAGGCGGTCCCCGAGGCAATGGAATGAAATATTGCGTCGCGCCGCATATAAATGCGTTCGGCGATAAAGACGTTTTCCGTGCTGCGGTAGGAGGCGTAGCCAGTAAACTCGCTGAACGGCCCTTCCGGCTCGCGAACATCGTTGAGGATCTTCCCTTCGGTGACGATTTCCGCACCTTCGGGCACGTCAAGCTCAGCGGTTCCGCAGCGCGCGACGCGGTAAGGCTCATTAAACAAGGCGCCGATAATTTCGTATTTCCGTACATTCGGCGGATAATGATAGGCCATCGAGCCCATGTAATGGATCGGGTGAATGCCAAGCGTGACGACCGCCGACAGGGATTCGCCTCGTGCTTCTGCGCGGCGATGGAACTCGTACATGCGGCGGCGTGAGTGCAATGAAACACCGAGACGATTGCGTCCCTTCAACATCAGACGATGGAACCCTGTGGTGTCGACCCCGGTCTCTGGATCACGCGCGCAGATTTGGCCAGCGGTGATATAAGGGGCGGCGTCGACGGCAAAATGCACCGGGATCGGCAATTTGGTGAGGTCTAGAGCGTCGCCTTCGATGATCACCTCTTGCCAGGGCGCATGATCGATGCGCTCGACCGGGTGATAGTTCTGACACCGCTCGCGGAAGGCTGTTGCAAGCGCGCTCGGCTCCACTTCCATTGCGGCGGCAATTAGCCGTCGGTTGCCGGCGAGATTGGTAACGACCGGCATCTCGCAGCCTTCTACGCGTTCAAAGATGACGATGGGGCTTCGGCCGGCGCGCTCGAGTTCAAAGACAGTGGAAGTGATGTCGAGTTCGCGCCTGACCGGCTCGCGGACACGCACGATCTCGTCCGGAAAATTACGCTCGACCATCGCCAGGAAGCCGCGCATGCTTTGCTTGTCCACGGGCCGTGCTCTTTTCACTGCACCATCACCTGCGATTGACCGAGCAACACATTCCGATATGGCACCATCAAGTTAGCAGCCCGCCCGGCTTTGTCACGGCATCTCTGTGGAGCACGCATCGAGAGCCGAGTCTGGCCATGCGTCATGACGCTGCGACCGCGTGCGCCACTCTGCAGTAGCCTCGGCTCGGAATATCCGCAGGGCTGATCGAGAGATGAGGTGGCGTTGAAAGTTGAAGGTGTTGTGAATCGCGCCGTGCATACTAAAGAAGCACTAGGCGGATCGAGCTGACTTGTAATAAACGCGGCATTTCGCGAACTAGGGCGAGAGTTCACGGCAGAGGAGATCGATGCCATCGACACTTTCCGGGCCACTGCGCAGCGGCTGCAGTTCGAAACCCGCTTGGAGCCCGGCGAGGCGAGCTTCCTCAACAATTACGGGG
>JAFASL010000206.1 GCA_019244535.1 Alphaproteobacteria bacterium | reverse complement strand
CTTCAATAACCGGACCGAGCCGAGTTCGGCATAGCGGCGGAAAATCGAGCGCACGATCTCCGCCTCGCCACCGATGAGAAAGAGTTTGCGATCCTCTACCCGATACCCAAGCGGCGGCACGCCGCCCATCCACATCCCCTTCCGTTTCGAGGCGGCGATTTTGTCGCGGATGCGCTCGCCGATGACCTCGCGCTCGAACTGCGCAAAGGACAATAAGACGTTGAGGGTCAGGCGTCCCATTGAGGTCGTCGTGTTGAACTGCTGCGTCACCGAAACAAAGGACGCACTCCGCGCATCGAGGATTTCGACGATCTTGGTAAAATCGGTGAGCGAGCGGGTCAGCCGGTCGATCTTGTAGACGACGACGGTGTCGACCCGACCCGCCGCGATGTCAGCGAGCAACTGCTGCAGAGCGGGCCGATCCATCGTCGCACCGGAGAACCCGCCGTCATCATAAGCAGTGCGCACGCACACCCAGCCTTCGTGTCGTTGGCTGGTGATGAAGGCCTCGCAAGCTTCGCGCTGCGCCCGCAGCGAATTGAACTCCTGTTCGAGGCCCTCCTCGGAGGATTTACGAGTGTAGATCGCACAGCGAACCCTTTTGTTTCGCCGTGTGCCGCCGCCGGCTGACCTCGTCATCGGCCGGTCTCGGCACCGGCCGAAGCACCCGCTCGCTTGGTCAGGCCGAAGAACCGCGGGCCCGACCAATGCGCCCCGGTGATCCGCTCTGCAATAACCGTCAGCGAGCGAAAACGCTGGCCGTCGTATTCGAACCCGTCGTCGCGTACGAGGACGGTGTGGGCGCGTCCGCGCCACTGCCGCACCAATCTCGTGCCGGTCTTCGGCGCAATACCGCGATCGAAGGCCGCGCCGCCTTTCTCGAACTCTCCAGTCAGGGTCTGCAGGCGGCGCTGCAGCAAGCGGCTTGCCCCGTTATGGGTTCGCTCTTGCAGCTCATAGGCAAGACCCCGGATCATCATATCGCGACTGAGCCCCAGAGGCGGTCCGCTGCGATGCAATTGGCGCCAGGCAAGCCGCAGATCGTCCGTCGACCGATCACGTAACTCGGCAATGTGGCGTTCGACCTCGGCTATGTCCGAACGGCGCGGTCGGTTGTTCCACTCGCCGCGTCGAGCGGGAACGAGCGACGGCTCGCCAGAGGGCTGGCGAGCCGAACCGCTGTGGAAAGGTTTCATAGGCTTGCCGGTTCGGCGATGCGGTAGACCCGGCCGCGTTCCTCTTTGGCTGAGGCCAGCGTGAGCCCGAGCTTCTTCTTTAGAGTACCTGAGAAGACGCCGCGCACCGTGTGGCGCTGCCAGCCCGTGGCACTCGCCACCTCGTCGACCGTTGCGCCTTCCGGTCGGCGCAGCATCGTAATCACTGCGTCCTGCTTCGATGATCGCTTTGCGTCGGATTGCGGCTCCGGTTCTGGCAAGGCCTCGATAGCCGACCATAGTTGATCGATCAGCGCCGCGCGGTCGCCGACCTTTCTTATCTTTTCGACACCGGGCAGAGCGTTCCACAATGCCAAGAGGCGCTTGCCGCTGAGCGGGGTAGTATGCAGTTCCTCGTTCGAAGCGACGACAATCTCGCCCGCATTGACTGTGGCCGGCGGCTCGCGGCACAGCGTGATCCCGTCATTGCCGATGATGTAGATGCGCATGAATGGGTCCTCCTGGTTGCGCCGGCGCCGTCGCGCCGTGACCCACTCAGGCTCTCTTCGCCGACCAAAGCCACTCCATTCCGCATAATCTTATGGCGTTGTTGCGCCACGACCGAGCATGGAATTGCTCGGCCAAGAACCTGCCAGCCCCGATCGGCACAGGCGCGGCTTCAGTCTTGTTGTAGCCCGCTTGGCCGAGCATCAGCTCAGACATCGGCACGGCTTTTGTCGTTGATCGAGCCGAGGGTCGTGCCGCAATTGGCTCGGGCTTTTCGCAACCCGGAACCGCGAGGTCCAATCCCGCTCCTTCATCGGCCTGCCAAGGGCCGCGTGCCGAGCCTGACGGCCGGTCACCGAGGGAAGGGCTGTCGGCAGACGTAGCGGCGGCATGACTTCTCGGCCGCGGGTATCCGCGGGCCACCGCATTGGATGACGCGGCAGAAACCCGCGCCATTTTGGCCTGCAGTCGACGGGTCGAGCGGTTCCTTTCGAGCCGGCTGACGCTCTTTCTTATCCTGGCCTCAGACCGCGGCGCGTTGCTCGGTCAAGGTTGGCTGTGTGGCGTAGAGTCTCCCGCCACGCTCTTCGATGCGGCCAGCCCGCTTGTGAATCCTCGAAGGCCTGAAGGTCCGTGAAACCATGCAGGGCGCTCGCCACCTGCACCGCGCCGACGAGTTGGCCCGCTCGGCTGCCGCAACGCTGGAGCGGTCCGTGCCCGGCCTGATCCGCACCGTCGCCGCCGGGGACCTTCGCCGCGGCGGCGAGCTCGTTTCGAACCTGGCTGTCGTCGCCGAGGTCGAACGGCTCGCTGGCGCATCGCTGCTTGGCTAGCTCGAGCAAACCGACTTTCGCTCGGATAATCTTTTGGTCCTGGGTCATTGTTGTCGTCTCCGTGACGGGTGCCGAGGGCCGGGTCGCGGTCCCAACTTGGGGTGAGAACCGCGCCCCGCCCCCCGGCACCCACTTCGAAAACCAACAACGATTGTCAGGTTAAGTGCAAGCTAATACAGGTCATGTATCCGGCCCGTTGATGCAGCCTCGTACCGGCCGCTGGCCCTGATGAAGTCCGCGGACCGACCCCCAATCAAGGCATCGCGCTTTGCCGCGCTTGGCACTGGGCGGGTCTCGTCGATCCCCGGTGCAACCGGTTTGCCATCAGGTCACGATCACCCTCAAACTCCTGAACCTCAGCTCACGATTACCTCATAACTCCTGAACCTACGCAGCTTCAGCCCATCGTGGCTGCCGCGTCTTTGCGGAATGGCCGTTCTTCGACGAGAACTGCCCAGATGATCCGGGCTGTTTTGTTGGCCATCGCCACGGCTGCGACTTTCGCTGGCCGTCGCCCCAGCAGGCGCATCAACCAACTCGCTTGTGGCTCTCGGGTTCGGGCATAGCGGATCAACGAGCAGGACGCGACGACCAGCAGCTTCCTAATGTAAGCATCACCCCATTTGGTGATACCACCAAGTCGCTCCTTCCCACCCGTCGAGCTCTGGCGCGGAACCAAGCCGAGCCAGGCGGCAAATTGCCGCCCGTTGCGAAACGCCCTCGGTTGAGTGACGGTAACAGCAACAGCCGACGCGATGATCGGCCCGACACCTGGAATCGTTTGCAGTCGACGGCTGACCTCATTGGACCTATGCTGCTCGACAATCCTGGTCTCGAGGATCCTAAGCCGACGAACAATTTCCTTGAGCTGAGCAATGAGCATGCTCATCGCCTCCCTTGCCAGCTCGGGGATGCATTGGCTTTCCGTGTCGAGCACCAGCCTTACCAGCTCGCCTAACCCGGTACGCCCCTGTGCAGCGATGATGCCGAACTCGTGAAGCTGTGCCCGCAACGCATTGATTAGCATTCCCTTCTGCCGGACGAGTAGTTCTCGGGTACGATGAAGCATGAGAATGGACTGCTGATCCTCGGTCTTTATGGGCACAAAACGCATCGTCGGCCGGTCCACCGCCTCGCATATCGCCTCGGCGTCGGCAGAGTCGTTCTTTTGCCGCTTGACATATGGCTTCACGTATTGTGGTGGCATGAGTCGCACTTCGTGACCCAGCGCAGCGAGCTGACGGCCCCAGTGATGGGCGCCCGGACAAGCCTCGATCCCGATAACACAGCGTGGCAGATCGGCAAAGAACGGTAGAACTTGCTGCCGACGCAACTGTCGGCGAACGACAATCCTGTGATCCGAAGCCACTGCGTGGACCTGAAACACGTTCTTCGCGATGTCCAAACCGACCCTTGCGATAACCATTGAATTTATCCCCCGTGATGTCACTCGATCCTCGCCCATGATCCGGCGAGCGTCCACACCATCAGGGCAGGAGTTCGGCGATGCGGCGAGCCGGGTGGTCGGCAATGCGGGCGAGCACGTCGGCGAGATAGTGCTGCGGGTTGAGGCCGTTGAGCTTGGCGCTCTCGATCAACGAGTAGAATGCCGCGACGCGGCGGCCGCCGGCATCGGAGCCAGCGAATAGATAATTCCTGCGGCCAATCGCGATTCTGTGGTCATTCTGCCCAAGTCGGGCAGGAGATGGAGGTCCATTGCCGCTGGCCCACGCTGTACGGCCGACGGGTTCGACGACGATATGTCGAGCGCCGCGCTGGCGGCGAAGTTATTCACCTCGAAGTTTCCTCTGGCATCTTATCGTCGTGCCGGCATGGATGCTCGATCTCGCCGCCTGCGCCGGAATGGAATTGGGTCCGCCGCGGGTCGCGGTTGCGGCGCTGGCTGGACTGCATCGGCTGCTGGTCGAGCACGGTTTCAGACGAAGCTCTTCGGACGCTTCTCTGGTACGATGGACGAGTCTGACTTCTCGGGTCCGTACATCACGGTCTACGGCCCCCGCCTTCACCGTGCCGGCCGCCGCCCGGCCGGCGGGAGCAGACCGGAGATATCTCGGTTCCCGTGCCAGAGTGCGCGCATGCCAGGTCTTGACGACGCGGAGCCGCTCGGCGCTCGCGTTATCGCGCTGGGACGTGTTGCCTTCTGCCGACTGGAGAGCATCGGGCCTCCGAACGAGAAGTCTTAGCCGTTCAATGGCTGGCCTACGCCTACCCCTGTCAACGCTTCACGGGCAGCCGCGAGGCTGCACGCGCATGACTCGAGCCGATACCACCTGTGTCGATTTCCGGGTTCAGCTCAGCCGGCCCGCATCACGGCGCAACTATAGGCGCGATCGCAGCCCAGCCGAGTCATCGGCCGTCCATGCTGCTGGACGGCGCTATGGGATAGCGCTGGCTAGTTGGTGCTAGGGCTCCGGTTGCGCTCGCTGAGATAGTTTCAATTGCAAATTGTAAACAGAAATGATGAAGGAGAGCTTTGACATCCCCGACTTGCGCGAGAGCTCTCGTATCCGACGGCCGGCGCTGACCCGAGCCTGCCAGGGTACCACTAGACCCAAATTGCAGTTCCCAGACAGGCCCAAAACTCCCGCAAGGGGGCGGGGTAATGACCCGAAGTACGTCCTTCGACGTCAGCGATCATTGTGATTACGACGCATTGCGCCTTGCAGTTGCCGAGTGTGGGATATAGGTGGTTAAAGGTGTGGGATCAGGTGGGGTGGTTGTTTGTTAAGGGAGAGCGCAATGAAGACCCTTGTTCTCGCAGGCTTTGTTGCTCTGGCCCTACCGGTGGCGCACGCCTCCGCGGCCGAGCTTCTGAACAACGGGCAAATGGATCAAGTAACCGCGGGTGCTCTCCCCTCGTGTAGTGGTGCTTCTATGTGCACCGGCATCCTCATGTCTTCTAGTTCGATGACTGTTACGACCACCAACGCCAACGGCGTAAGCATGACCATGACTACCACCACGAATACCACAACACCTTTGGGTGGATCGACGGGCATCGGAGGATCGACGGGCATCGGAGGATCGACGGGCACCGGAGGATCGACGGGCACCGGAGGATCGATAGGTCTCATCGAACCAGCGAATAGTTTTCCACTAATGGTATCACATTTTCTCCCATCTTAGCGGCGGATATTCCCGACACTGACAGCTCTCGAGTTTTTGGCATGGAAGGAGCCCGACAGGTCACGGCGGCTGGATGGACAGCGGCTGGATGACATGAGTTGCTAGCAGCGGCGCTTCATCAAAGCGGTTCCTGGTGATACTTCCCGCAGATCTCTACGAGAGCCACAGTCCACGATAGCTACAGAAAGCCCAGTTGCCTATGAGTTAATTTTAAGAGGTGCAGATGACAAGCGACCCGGACGGAGAGACTGCACCTGGACTGGTATTTCAAAGAGCGATAATGTTGCATGAACAAGGTAGACTTAATTCCGCGGAACATCTTTACAGAGCAACTTTACAGGCTGATCCGGCTGATGTAGATGCGTTACATAACCTCGCAATATTGTGCATCCAGCAGAATAAATATGACGATGCTGCCAAATTGGCGCGCGAAGCTCTGCGTGCCAAACCGGAGCTAGCGCTGGCATATCACACGCTGGGCGTAGCACTAATATCTCTCGGCCAATTGGAGGAGGCAGAGTTTTGCTGCCGAACGGCGTTGCGCATTTCGCCGGAGTACGTAGAGGCCTACAATACCCTCGGGGTAACGCTTATAGCTTTAGGGCGATTTCAAGAAGCTGAGCGCTGCTGTCGCGAGGCTGTGCGACTGAAAGCAGATTACCCAGAAGCCTACAATAACCTTGGCAACGTCCTCAGGTATCTCGGTCGTGTAAAAGAGGCCGAAATCTGCTTCCGTGAGGCTCTGCGTGTTAAGCCCCAGAACCCGGTCGCCTACAATAACCTCGGGGACATATTGATCCGCCAAGGCAGGCTCGAAGAAGCATCCGTTGCCTTCGCACGAGCCGCATCTCTTAGACCCGACGATGTCGATGCGCTTGCTACCTGGTTTCAAGTCAAGCAGCGAATTTGTGACTGGTCTGATTACGGTGAGACCGAAGTGAAAATTCTGCAAGGGGTAAGACGTCAGCTGCTGCCCGGTATGGCGTTCAATCTGCTCGGAATAGCATCGAAACCTGACCAGCAACTCTCCTACGCTCGCCAAGTCGCTGCCAAGCTTGCTGTCCCTCGATCTAGCGTGCTCTCGAGTTTACCGCCAACCCGCGGCGCGCGAGTACGGCTTGGTTATTTGTCGTGCGATTTCCGCGATTTGCCGACATCTTATTTGGCCGTTGGTCTCATCGAGCATCACGATCGCCGTCGCTTCGAGGTAATTGGTTATTCCGCAGGCGTGGACGATGGAGGCCCCATGCGCCGCCGTATTGCCAGTGTCTTCGATCGGTTCATAGACATATCAAACGTTCCAGATTTAGAAGCAGCGCGTCTTATACATTCAGATGCTATTGATGTATTGATTGATCTAAATGGATATAAGCCTGAGAACAGAGCCAAAATCCTTGCCTATCGGCCAGCACCGATCCAAGTTAACTATCTCGGTTATCCCGGCACAATGGGAGCAGATTTTATCGATTATATCATCGTCGATCGGTTTATTGTACCGACGGATCAGCAGCCCTTCTTCAGCGAACGATTGGTACATCTGCCTCATTGCTATCAATGCAATGACGACAAGCGCGATATCGCTGCGGCTACTCCGTCCCGCGCCGAATGCGGCCTGCCTGAACACGGATTCGTGTTTTGCTGCTTCAATGACAGCTACAAAATCGGTCCGCAATTTTTCGACATTTGGATGCGACTCCTGCTCGCGGTTCCGGGAAGTGTAATGTGGCTCCTGGAACGCGATGCGATCACTAAAGCCAATCTCGTGCGGGAAGCTGGGGCGCGTGGCACCCCGCCCGAACGCCTGGTTTTTGCTCAGAGGCTGCCGCTGTCGGAACACCTCGCCCGCCATCGCCTCGCAGACCTCTTTCTCGATACGTTGCCCTACAACGCTCACACGACGGCGAGCGATGCGCTATGGGCTGGGTTGCCGGTGTTGACCTGTGCGGGTAGCACCTTCGCCAGTCGGGTGGCGGGTAGCTTGCTGAAAGCAGTAGGACTTGATGAGCTGATTACGACGTCACTCCAAGAGTATGAAGGGGTGGCGTTACGCCTCGCTCGCGATGCTGGCTTATTGGGGCGACTCCGAGCGCGGCTTGCAGAAAATAGGCTAAACTCTCCACTCTTCGATAGCGAGCATTCGGCACGGGCTCTCGAAGCGGCTTATCAGAGGATGTGTGAGAACAGGAGAGCGGGGCTACCTCCCACTGCCTTTTCGATTTTGGCTTCCGAAATATCTGACGATGCTCGTCATTCGCGAAAATCGCAAGAGTAAGATAATCGAGCGCCGGGAGACGCACCCTAGGTGCCCTTAAATTAGAGTTGAGGCGATCTGACCTGAGTGCGGGTACCAAGGCCTTCGTCCGTGAAGAACCGCGAAATTGTTGCGAGGCTGGCAAAACGCTGTGCGTGAAGTAATCGATTTCTTAGCAAACCTGAGATGGATCCGTGTGTGAGACGCCGAAGCCGCCGCAGTGTAGTCCCGCCGGTTTCGATGTCGGCTCCGATCATCGTTGCGGCAGTGGCTGGTACAACCCCTATGCCGTTCGAGCATCAATCGCTTTGGTGACTGTGGTGCCGTGGTGGGGCCTATGTGCCACAGGCACCACCAACCACGGATCTGATCTTGATAAAGTGAACAGTCGACGAGCAAAACCAGCCTTCTCCTCTTCAGTGCAGTCCTTCAAAATCACCTCAATAATCTGCCGGCTCCTGGGAAAGGTGGATTCGACGTGGGGATAATCTGAGCCCCAGAGGAGATTGTCGGCACCGATCACACTGCGGTCGCGTATGCCCATCGCATCTTCCTGAAAGCCCGCAAACACGTTGCGGTGGAAATAGTCGCTGGGCAGCATGGCCTCCTTAAACCCGGTAGCGCTCTTGCTGGACGCTTGGGTGTAGGTGTAGTCGATGCGGTTCAGGAAGTGCGGAATCCAGGACAGCTCATGCTCCACGGTGCCGACCTGGAGTTTCGGATAGCGGAAAGCGAACGGTGACTCGTGCCCTGTGAGGACAAACCGTCATCGAGTACCGGCACCTCGTACGTTCGACCCTGCCATTCTCGAATCAGCCGGGTTCCAGGCTTCAGCTCGGGACGAGGGCGTATCCGCCCCTCTTGCCTCTCGTTGAGCTGCTGAGCAAATTGACGGAGCTGTCGGGACTACTCCAGCGTCGATCGCATATAATGGTCGCGTCGGTTTCACGTCACGCCGATACAGCGAACCGGAGGCTCAAACCATGAGACGAATGGCAATTGCCGCTGTGCTTGTCACGTTGTTTGTACTCCCGGCATTGGCGCAAAATCTGTCACAGGGCACGCCGGCCCGGGTGCGGGGTGTGGTCGATAAGCTCGATGGGCAGACACTTACGGTGAAGTCTCGCGAGGGGGAGGTTTTAACGATAGCGCTTGCGCCGGATGTCACAATCCAAACATTCGTCAAGAAATCCCTCGCCGACATCAAACCCGGCGACTTCGTGGCTTCTACCGGGATCAAAGACAAGGGGTAAGATTCACGCGATCGAGGTCCGCATCTTTCCCACAGCGACGCCCGACGGCGGGAGGCAATTCGCATGGGATCTCGGCCGGACAGCGCGATGACCAACGCCACCGTCGGCACTGTGACCAAGGCCCCGGAGGGCATGGTCTTGCATGTTATCTTCAAAGGCTGTAGCGCGGCAATCTGGATAGGAAGCCAGCGACAAATAGGATGGGAATCCGGCATCGCGGCAACGGGATGATCGTCGCTGGATGACTGTCGCGCAAGAGGCCGGAGAGGTCACTGGATGTCGCGGCGCGACGGATCAGGCGTTCGCTGTGATTGTCGCGTGGGTGGGCGGCCGGCCGCGGCCTCGCTTTCGTTCGAGCGCGGCGCGGCGGCGGTAGCTCTCGACGTTCATCTCGAAGATGGTGGCGTGATGAACGAGGCGGTCGACGACCGCGACCGTCATTGCCTGATCCGGAAAGATCTTGCCCCATTCCCCGAACGGCTGGTTGGCGGTGATGAGGAGGGATCGCCGTTCGTAGCGAGCGCTGATGAGCTCGAAGAGCACGCTGGTTTCGGCTTGGTCTTTGGTGACGTAGGCGAGGTCATCCAGGATCAACAGGTGGAATTTGTCGAGCTTGGCAATGGCGGCTTCGAGGGCGAGCTCGCGGCGGGCAATTTGTAGCCGCTGGACGACGTCGGTGGTGCGGGTGAACAGCACGCGCCAGCCCCCTTCGACAAGGGCAAAGCCAAGCGCTGCCGCAAGGTGGCTCTTGCCGCCACCCGGTGGGCCGAACAACAGTAAATTAGCGCCGTTGTTCAGCCAGGCGTCGCCGGCGGCCAGTGCCATTACTTGCTTTGCTGACCACCGGGACGACCTCGAAGTCAAAGGTGTCGAGGGTCTTGCCCGGCGGTAATCGGGCTTCGGCGAGGTGGCGTTCGAGGCGTCGGCGGCTGCGCTCGGCAATCTCATGTTCGGCCAAAGCTGCTAGGAAGCGTCCGGCCGGCCAGCCTTCCTTGTCGGCCTGGGCGGCAAGGGAAGCCCAGACCAGTTTTATCGCGGGCAGCCGCAGCTCGGCGAGAAGCAGTTCGATGCGGGCGGCGTCGCCGGGATCAGTCGTTCTCATGCCGCACCAACCAGCTGGACAGTGCTGAGCTCGTCATAAAGATGCGGCGGCGCCAGCTCGACAGTGACGTCGGGAATATCGCAAGGATTGGGTGCGAAGCGGCGGCCGAGGGCGTCGAGATCGGGCAGTCTGTCGGCATCGAGCTCGCCATCGATGGCCTCGGCGAGTTCGGCCTCGCAGGCCCGATCATGAGCCAGCGCCAGCAGCCCGACCGTGGTGCGGCACGCCTGCTTCTCGCTGTCACCAGCCAGCAATGCTTCAAAAGGCGCGTTGATAGGCGCGGCGCGGGAAGAGCTGCTCACGATAGACGAGATTGAGCAAAGCCATCGGCTTGCGGCGCAAGGCATGAATGACGTGCCGGTAGTCGACCACGTGGCCGTGCTTGCCGCTGGGATGCGGCCGGCCACGGCGCAGGATCATCAGCGGTGTCGCACCGAGAAAGCATTCGAGCCGATCATCGGACAGCCGCACGCGCAGGCTATGGCCGATCAGACGCGAGGACACCGAATAGAACACCTTCTTGAGGGTGAACCCGCTGGTCGAAGTGACAGTGACGATCGTCTCTTCGTAATCCGTCGTGCCGTGCGCCGGCGGCGGTTGCAGGACCGAGCGCTCGAGATCGAGCCGTTTGCGGTTGCGCGCATTGCGGCGCCCGACGACCTCGTCGACAAAGCGGCGATACCTCGAGCGTTTCGAAATCGCGCGAACCTCGCAGCAACAGGGCGTCTTCGAGTGCTCGCTTCAGATGTATTAGCTAATACTTGATCGGACAGACGGTGTTGGCAGTGTGAGCCGATATGGCTGTCGCCTGTGGTCATGCCGCCATGAGTTTTTCCTTTGCCAGTGGTAGCGCGTCAAGAAAGGTCTGCATCGGGGTCTTGCCAAAGCACCAG
>JAFASL010000203.1 GCA_019244535.1 Alphaproteobacteria bacterium | reverse complement strand
CGGCGAAGTGCTCGGCCGTCGTGATGCCGAAACCCGCGAGAATGCTTGATGGAGGGCAAACGAACGGTCACGGTCGAGCAGACCGGCAGTCCGATCGGACGCAAGCCCGATCAGGAAGCAACACTCAAGGGTTTAGGCTTGAACAAGCGGCACCGCCGGCGTGTTCTCGAAGACACACCTGCCGTGCGGGGCATGATTAACAAGGTCAAACACCTCGTTCGGGTCGTAGAGGAGCAGTAGGGTACCCTCACCTTTCAGCCGCTGGCGCGCCGGGTCCCCCCTCTTCCGCAATGCGGGAGAGGGTGTCGAGCGCAGCAAGACGGGTGAGGGCGGGCCGTACGGACGCAGGTAGGATTAACAGATGAAGCTCAACGAGATCAGGGATAACCCCGGGGCGCATTACCGTGCGAAGCGGGTCGGACGCGGCATCGGCTCGGGCAAGGGCAAGACGTCGGCGCGCGGCGGCAAGGGCCAGACCGCGCGCACTGGCGTGGCATTGAACGGCTTTGAAGGTGGCCAGACGCCGTTGCATCGCCGGCTGCCAAAGCGCGGTTTCAACAACAAGATTTTCCGGAAAGATTTCAAGGTGGTCAATCTCGGGCGCCTGCAAGCGGCTCTCGATAGTGGTAAACTGAAGCCCGATGGAACACTCGACGCCGCGGCGCTGGTATCGTCGGGGTTGCTGCGGCGTCCAGGCGACGGCGTCCGCCTGCTGGCGAAGGGCGAGCTGCGCACGGCGATTACGATCAAGGTCGCCGGCGCCTCGGGCGCGGCGATCGCTGCTGTAGAGAAGGCCGGGGGCAAGGTCATCCTTCCCGCCGGACGCACGAAGGAACAGAAGCCGGAGGATACCGCCTCGGCCTAAACATGGCAGCGCCGCTCCGGCTAGTTAGTGAGGAATGGTAAATGGCGTCAGCCGCCGAACAACTCGCTTCCAGCATAAATTTCTCGGCCTTCTCGAAGGCGACCGAGCTCAAGAGCCGCATCTGGTTCACCCTCGGCGCCTTGGTCATCTACCGCCTCGGCACCTACATTCCGATTCCGGGGATCGATCCGTCGATCCTGCAGGACGTGTTTTCGCGCAATGCCGGCGGCATTCTCGGCATGTTCGATATGTTCTCGGGTGGCGCGCTTGGGCGGATGACGATCTTCGCCCTCAACATCATGCCTTACATTTCAGCGTCGATCATCATCCAGCTCTTGACTGCGGTATCCCCGACTTTGGAGGCGCTGAAGAAGGAAGGCGAGAGCGGGCGTAAGAAGCTGAACCAGTACACCCGTCTCGGCACAGTGCTGCTGGCGGCCGTTCAATCCTATGGGATCGCAGTGGGACTGGAAGGCATGCGCGCCGGAGCGCAATCCGCCGTGCTCGATCCGGGATTGTTCTTCCGGCTGGTGACTGTGGTCACATTGGTCAGCGGCACCGTCTTCCTGATGTGGCTCGGCGAGCAGATCACCGCGCGCGGGATCGGCAACGGTATTTCCCTGATCATCATGTCCGGCATTGTCGCAAACCTGCCGCACGCCCTCGCGTCCACCCTCGAACTCGGGCGGACCGGGGCGATTTCGACCGTCTTTATCATCATTTTCCTCCTCATGTCGGTTGCGGTGGTCGCGTTCATCGTCTTCATGGAGCGGGCGCAGCGCCGCATTCTCGTCCAGTATCCGAAGCGTCAGATGGGCAACAAGATGTTCGGCGGCGACGCGTCTCACCTACCGCTGAAGATCAATACCTCCGGGGTTATCCCGCCGATCTTCGCGTCATCGCTGTTGCTGTTGCCGGCAACGGTGGCGAATTTCGAATCCAACGGTCAGGGATTTGGCTGGCTCGGCGAAATTACATCCTATCTGGCGCACGGCCGGCCGCTATACATGCTCCTCTATGTCGGCCTTATCGTCTTCTTCTGCTTCTTTTATACAGCTATTGTATTCAACCCAACCGAGACTGCCGATAATCTGCGGAAATACGGCGGGTTCATTCCAGGGATCAGGCCGGGCAAAAACACTGCCGATTACCTGGACTACATTCTGACCCGATTGACCGTCGTCGGCGCCGCCTATTTAGCGGCGGTGTGCATCCTTCCGGAAATCCTGATCTCGGAATACTCGGTTCCGTTCTATTTTGGCGGAACCAGTCTGCTGATCGTTGTCAGCGTCACGATGGATACCGTGGCGCAGATCCACTCGCACCTGCTGGCCCATCAGTATGAGGGCCTGATCCGCAAGGCGAAGCTGCGGGGACGCCGCGGATGATCCTAATCCTGCTCGGGCCCCCGGGCTCCGGCAAGGGAACGCAGGCGAAGCGAATCGAACAGACCCACGGTCTCGTGCAGCTGTCTACCGGCGACATGTTGCGCGCGGCGACCGACTCGAACACAGAGTTTGGACGCCGCGTCAAAGCCATCATGGATTCCGGCCAGCTCGTCCCCGACGAGATCATCGTAGAAATGATCGACCGCCGCATTGTCCAGACGGACTGCCGCAAAGGCTTCATCCTCGACGGCTTTCCCCGCACCGTGCCGCAGGCGGAGGCGCTCGACGCAATGCTCGCCCGGCGCGGCCTCAAGCTCGACCATGTGATTCTGCTGGACGTCGACGAGGCGGCGCTCATCGACCGGCTATCTGGGCGGTTCACCTGTGGGCAATGCGGGGCCAGCTATCACGACCGGTACAACCGGCCAAAGCGCGACGGGGTTTGCGATGGTTGTGGCGGCACCGAGTTTATCCGCCGGGCAGATGACCGGCCCGAAGCGGTCAAAGCCCGTTTCGAGGTGTATCGTCGTCAGACCGCACCGATCCTGCCTTATTATCGCGAGCGCGGCATTCTGCGGACCGTCGACGGCATGGCCGATATCGACGCAGTGACGCACGAGATCGACCGGATACTCGGGTCAGCATGATCGAGCCTTACACCACCGTCGGGCTGATCCCAAGCTTTTGGGGCATTCGCCGCCGCGAGGATATCGAGAAGAACCTCGAGCATCTCGAAAGCCTGACCAAGGCCGCCTTTTGGCTCTCGAATCTGGATATTCCGGTTCGCCTCATTGCCATCCCAGAAGGCGCGCTGCAGGGGTTCAACGACGAGGTCCTCGACGTCGATCACGCCGAATTCGCGCGCAATTGCGCGATCGATATTCCGGGCTCGGAGACTGATCGGCTCGGGCGGCTGGCGCGGCAGTGGGGCGTGTTCATCATGGCGCAGGCGAAGGCCCGCCACGAGGACTGGCCCGACCGTTTCTTCAATGTGGGCTTTGTCGTCGACCCGGACGGCGCGGTCGTTCTGAAGCATTACAAGAT
>JAFASL010000175.1 GCA_019244535.1 Alphaproteobacteria bacterium | reverse complement strand
TTGGCAGCCCTCGCATCCAGCACCCAGCCGTGGCGAAAGAAGATTGTAGACCTTTTGCTCGGCGTGGTGCCCTTTTTTCCGGCGGTTATCCTCGTTGTCCTGTCTTTTCCGCATACTGCCGGCTCATCTATCATAATTTACCGTGATTTTCTAACACGCGTAGCAGGATTTGGTGCACCGATGCTCTATAATGTGCGTATAGAAAGGGCTTTTTGCTTGCTATTGCTTGGTCTGTTCGCCTGGGCACTGTTCACCAAAATCGATCGAGTTCCACCGCGGACTCCTGGCTGGTGTGTTCGCGCTCTTTGTGCTGCAATTCTGTATGCCGAATGTGATTTTGACGGCGGAGGGGGGCGATCGCCGCCTGCCGTTGCCGATGCTGCTTCTGGCGATCGGCGCGACTGATCTGAGGGCGAGTTCGCGCAGCCAGCGCGTCTCCTTCATTTTGGCTGCCAGCATGATGTTTGTATTCCGCGTAGCGGAAGTCCAAGCGCGCTGGTCAGCGGATCAGGCGATATATGCCGATGTTTGGCAGGGGCTTTCGTTGCTGCCAGCCGGGGCGCGGGTGGCGAGTGCCTTTCCCCCGGGCAGCTTTGACGATTTTTCGCTCCCCGGGGTGGCGGTTTTCTACATTCCGGTTTGGGGGATCATCCCCCGGGGCGGCTTCACGCAGACGCTGTTCGCCTACCCCTCGCAGCACCCCTTGGTGCTAAAGCCCAAATACGAAGCTTTAGCGGCTGCGACCCCGCCTGGGTTGCTTTGGCGAACCTTTGCCATCGGCACCGATGTCGATCGATCCGCGGCGCCAAATCCGGAACTCGTCGGCGCCTTGCACGATTATGACTTTATCGCCTTCATCGGACGAAACCATTTCTCGATCCACAACACGGCAATTTTCCGCTCATTTTACGATGGGCAATATGTTCGGATATTCCGGCTGCACGGGGTCAGTCTCAAAGACGTGACGCCACAGGGCGATCGCCAGGTTAGCCGGCCGTAACTTGATTCGCCGCCACTTTGCGGGAAATGTCTTCGGGGGTATCGTGAAGCTTAATTTGCGGGCATCAGGGATGAGAGTGCGCGTCTTCCAGATAGGGGTCGGCGTCGCCTGTACTTTTTTCTTCCTGGCGATAGCCCTTTATCGGGTTGAGCCGCGCGCAGTCGGTGCTGCGCTGGCTGGTGCCAATCCTTTCTGGATCGGAGCCGCGGTGCTCATTTACGCAGTAAATTTGGCGCTGCGAGCTTGGCGATGGCAGGCCCTGCTACGGCCGGTTGCTTTGATACCTTACCCGATTGTGGGGCGGGCGCTGCTCGTCGGCTACGGACTGAACGCCATCATGCCGGCTCGCCTGGGCGAGCTCTTTCGCGCCGAATTCTTCAAGAAGACCTATGGATTGTCACGGGTATGGGGACTGACATCGATCGTCATCGAGCGGCTCTTTGACGGCATTACCGTCGTCTGCTGCCTTGGGGCCGGACTTCTGTTCGCCGCCGCAGCGAAGCCGAACGCGGGCTTGCTAATAGACGTTCTGGTGACCGGCAGCGTTGCCTTCGGAGCCGTATTGCTTGCCGCTCTCTATCTTTCGGGCCCGATCATGTCTCGCATTGTCGGACGATTCCCTGGACTGTCGGCCCAAATGGCAATGGTGCAGCAAGGGTTCGAAATCCTGCGCACATGGCGGATATTGGAGGTCGTTGCGATCACTGTTATCATATACTTGCCCGATGCGCTGGCGTTGTGGTTTCTCGTCAAAGCCGTGGGGGTGACGCTCGGGTTTTCCGACACCCTCGTCTTGCTGGGCGCCGCGAGCTTGAGCACACTTGTGCCATCGGGTCCGGCTTTTCTGGGGACTTTGCAATTCGCCTATGCGCTTGCGATCGAATTCGCCGGCGGCGCTCGCGCGATCGGCATCGCCGCGGCAACCCTTGCGCAGCTTTGCCTGCTTCTCCCCCTCGCACTGATTGCTGCCGGAATTTTGGCGCACGGTTCGGGAACCGCTCTCTACGCGATTTTCACGAGACGGCAAGTCAATGACCGGCCGACCGGATAATGGCGTCCAACCCTATTAGTCCGTCGCGATGGACGAGAGTTCAGCAAACTCGGCTGCCGGCGACTATCCCGCCGCTTCGGAACCGGCGCCGGTCCTTTCGGTCATAATCCCGGTATTCAATGAACTAAGCACGATCGGACGGATTCTGGTCGAGGTGGCCAACGCGCTGCCGGAGATTCCCAAACAGATTGTCATCGTCGATGATAAGTCGAGCGACGGCACTTCCGGCTGGCTGAGGCAAAACCTCGGCAGGCGCCACGGAAGCTGGCGCGGCCTACATCTGAAGACCGGCGGCGGGCTCGACTTCTCCGCGGACGGTCCGCAAAAACTTGCCGGCATTTCCTTTACCGTCCTGTTTCACGAGCGCAACCGAGGCAAAGGCGCGGCGGTGAGAACCGGTTTGGCCAGCGTCTCTGGCGACGTTGTCGTCATTCAGGACGCCGACCTCGAATACGATCCGAACGACTGGTCCCGCATGCTCCCGCTCATCCTCGACCGCAAGGTGGCCGATGTTGTCTACGGCTCCCGCTTCTACGGCCGGCCGCACCGCTCGCTGTATTTCCACCACTATCTCGGCAACCGGCTCATCTCGTTTCTATTCAATTTGTTGTACGACCAGATGTTATCGGATATCGAAGTGTGCTATAAAATGTTTACTAAGGAAGTTTTGCAGGGACTCAAACTCACTTCGGATGATTTCGGATTCGAGATTGAAATCACAGCACAAATAGCGCGGGCTCGGCGCTGGCGTATTTACGAGGTTGGAATCAGCTATTTTGGCCGCACTTACGAGGAGGGCAAAAAGATCAATTGGCGGGATGGCCTCAAAGCGCTCGTTTATCTATTCAAATTTCGTATGGGTCCTAGCAAGCGACCCAGCAGCCCTGAAAATAGGTAGAATTTACTGAGCATTTTACCGGATTTAGATTTATCGTGTCGTTTCACGACTTTTTCTGAAGCGTGCGGGTTCTGAGCCTCAATCGAAGCCAGTGCCGAACTCAGTGGCGCGAACGTAACGGTCTCTTCATTCTTCTTTTGATTTTCTCGGCGATGTTTCAGACTTGCGTTCTCGCTTGAGTTGGCCCGTTCATGACCTCGGCCGCAGTCCTCGGCTCCCGTCACGCTTCGATCGCCATAGCCGGGATACCGGCAATTGTGGCTCGCTTCAATTGCGCCGTGCTTTCGAGGAATTCCCCGCAGCCCCAATTTGATGGTTTTGCGCCAAATGCGGTCAGCAGGCGTGCCGCGCAAGCTCCCCGACTGCCTCCCCACCCTTCTAACCCGCGTTCCATTTTTGCCAGCCCGGAAATGACGGCTTTATCATCTTCAACTTGCGTCGTGGGCCTGCGATGACCGGCGTTGCTCCACCTCTGGAACCGATCCCGCTTGTTGACCTAAAGGCGCAGCGCGAGACTATCGAGAACGAACTCCAAGCCGCGATAGCGAAGGTAATCGATCGCTGCGACTTTATCCTCGGCGAAGAGGTGGATCTCTTCGAGAGAGATTTCGCCGAATATTGCGGTGTTCCGCATGCGATCGGGGTCGCCAACGGAAGCGATGCTCTCCACCTCGCTTGCCGCGCGTTGGGTATCGGCCCAGGTGACGAGGTTATCGTCCCCGCGATGACTTTCGCCTCCACGGCTTTTGGCGTATCCCTCACCGGAGCCCGGCCCGTGCTGGTGGACGTCCGCGCCGCGGATGCGCTGATCGATCCCGCAAAGATCGAGGCCGCGGTCACGACGCGCACTAAAGCGATTATCCCGGTTCACCTCTATGGCCAATGCGCCGATATGGAGGCGGTGTGCGCGATCGCCGCCAAACACTCAGTGGCAGTGATCGAGGACGCGGCTCAGGCCCACGGTGCGGTCTACTCTGCGAAGCGGGCCGGCAGTTTGGGCGACATCGGATGTTTCAGTTTTTATCCCGCCAAGAACCTCGGCGCTTACGGCGATGGGGGTCTGATGACGACGGCCCGTCACGACCTCGCCGAACGGATCAGGGCACTGCGCAATTGCGGGGCTCCGGTGAAGTATCATCATCAGGAGATCGGTCTCAACAGCCGTCTTGACACGTTGCAGGCGGCGATCCTGCGGGTGAAGCTAAGGCATCTCGACAATTGGAACGAGGCCCGACGGCAAATCGCCCGCTATTACCATGGGGCATTGAGGAAAAATCCGGAGATTGAACTTACTCGGCATGCGGCGGGCAGCGTCTATCATCTCTATGTGGTGAGGGTGAAGCGACGCGATTATGTCTTGAATACCCTCAATGCTGAGGGCATCGGGGCCGGCATTCATTACCCATTCGCATTGCACGAGCTTGGCGCCTACGCTGGTCTCGAGCACCGCAGAGGCGAGTTCCCGATAGCGGACGACTGGGCTCGCCGGTGCCTGAGCCTGCCGCTTTACCCTGAGCTTGCATCAAATGCCGCCTATAGATGCGCTGACGCGCTCAAGAGCGCCACCGCTGCTGCAGGTGGCTGACGATGCATCGCGTGGCCCTCGTCGGCACTGGGTATTGGGGTCCAAACCTGGCCAATTCCA
>JAFASL010000802.1 GCA_019244535.1 Alphaproteobacteria bacterium | reverse complement strand
CAGCCCAGTGCGGTTACCTGGGTTTCGCGTTGGGGTCCCATCTTGCGAGCGGCATTACAAGAGCCGAAAGCGCGATAACCCACATCGGCTCACGTATACCAACAATGGATCAAATCAGGAAAACCATACCTGATGGGCTCCCCACCGGCGTGTAATTACCTGTGAAGGTCAGCGAGCCACGACCGCGCCCCGGATCTCCCTGGTCTTCGCCTTGGTCGCCCTCTCCCCGGCTAATGCTGAAAGTGGTAACGTTGTCGGCACGCTGGTTACCAACCGCGATGAACCGCCCGGTGGGATCGATGGTGAATATTCTTGGATAATCCCCGAGCGTTGAAGCGTGGCTTACCTGAGTAAGCCTGCCATCGTGGCCGATCGAGAAAACACCGATGGTGTCGCTTGTGCGGTTTGCCCCATAGACGAAGTTGCCGTCGGCGGAAACGCGGATTTCCGAAGTGAAGTCCGTACCGGCGAATCCCGGCGGCAGACTCGAGATGATCTGCTGTGCCGTAAGAGCTCCCGTAGCGGGATCGAAATGCCAAAACATGATGGTGGAGGCTTCTTCTTGAATGGAGTACATCCAGATCCCGTTGGGGTGGAAGGCGAAATGCCGGGGCCCATCGCCCGGGGGTACGCTCGCGAATCCACCGGGATTCGAAGTCGACAGAGTCAGGGGCGGGGTGGCGCCCGGGGTCAGTTTCCAGACGTAAATCCGGTCTTGCCCGGCGTCCGGGCCTAGAACCCATTTGTTCGAGGGGTCCACATCCATCTGGTGCGGGTGTCCATTCGGCCCCTCATGAGCGCTGATCGCGAAACTCCCCGGAGGCGCGTTGGTGGCATCCATCGGTCCAACGTGATCGAGATCCTGCTGCTGAAACACGGCAGGCCCCAGGGATCCATCTGCGTTTATTGGGAACGCTTCGAAAAAGGCGCCTGTGTATTCGGCCGCGAAAAGATACTTGCCCTTCTTGTCAACGCCGACATAAGCCGGAGCGCCGATAGCAGGTCGGGAATTCAAGAGCGTCAGATTGCCTGTCAGCCGGTTGATCGAATAAGCGGTCACGGCTCCGGGCGGCCCGTATTCATTTCCGGCATACAGGTGCGTCCGCGTCGGATCGAGAGCAAGCGTAGATGGACTGCTTGTAGCTATCCCTCCCGTTGTTACAACGGGACCTACGAGCCTCAAGACGGTTAAAGCCCCCGTGGAAAGATCTAGCTCGCACAAGTAAATCCCCATCCCGTTGCTTCCGAAGGCCCCCGGCGCACCCGTGTAGGTGCCGATGTAAAGCCAAACCGTTCCGAACGGGGCGCCGGTTGCTTGTTGACCAAAAGCAGCTTCTGGCACACTCGCGGCTGCACTAAGCGCCGCGGCGCCCTTGAATAGTTCACGACGCGAGAACGTATCGTGCAAGCTGCCGAGTTTTCTGTCTTTTGTGGATTGCATTAGTTTCCTCCCTATGCAGGCACACTGAACCTGGCGTCGGCCGACATTCACCTGATTCCCGGTGGTTTCGAGCCCAGGGTCGCGCTTTTTGCTGGCTCGGGCAACGGGAAATCGCCTTCCCGCAAGCAAAGAGCGATCGGAGCCGGTGGTTGACGGCACCCGAATGTTGAAGCCCCCCGACTTGCTTGCATCGAGGCATACCGCTCCCCCTGGGTATTGCTCGGTGCGCCCGGCTCAACGCTCGTCATGCCGACGCCGGCGGGGCTTGCAGCCGGGTGATCAGCGGCAAGATGTCGGCAAACATCCGTCGCGACAACCGCGACCTCGGCCATTGGAGGGTGACGTAGCGTCCGTGGGCGACAACCTTCGCGCCGATCTTAATCAGCTTCTCGCGCAGGGTAGTCAATGACCACGGCTCCGCCGCCTTCGGCATCGCCAGCGTCCGCATGAAGTTACCGAGGTATACGCGAGCGCGTGGAGTTGAGGCGGACGGCGTTGGCTGCGAAGGTTCGGCATGACAGCCGGGTCCATGTGATCGCGCTCTTTCCTTCCTTGATGTGCTGCTCCGCCGAGCCGCGCTGGTTGTAGAAGGCGACGATACGCTCTACCGGCCGCGCTAAGTTGGTGACGATGAAACCGATGCGCGGGTACAGCTCGCCCGGATGCCATTCGACCTTGGCAGAAGCGCAACAAGCGCGCACAGAATCACGGCCTCACCCGGTGAATGCGGGTTAAGTTGGGTCTGCTGGCCGCTCGAGGTTTCTCTCGAACCAATGGTGCGCGTAGGGATTGTCGTTGTAACGGACGATTTCGCGATACCCCTCCCGTCGGTACATCGCCTGTGCCTCGACGAGCACGCGGTTCGTGTCGAGCCGCAGCGTCTCGATCCCGGCGTCGCGCGCAAGCGCTTCCAACTCGTGCAGGACCCGGCGCGCGACGCCCTGCCCGCGCGCTTCAGGTGCCGTCCACATCCGCTTGATCTCGCCGACGCCCTTGTCGACGCGCCGCAGCCCGCCGCAGCCGACCGGCCGGCTGTCGATCCAAGCCAGAACGAAAAAGCCGTTGGGCGGCGTCATCTCTTGCTCAGCCGCCGCATCGCCCTCGTTCGGATTGAAGCCGCCCTCGAAACGCGCCGCGAGTTCCCGGAAATATGCGGCGAGGCACCGCCGCGCTGCCGCGCTGTTCGGCGAGACGACACGAATTTCGATCGCGGCCGCCCGGATCAGGCGCTCCACTTCCGCCATCGCAGCCAAGAGGCGCTCGCGCTCATGTCCGCTGAGCCGCGCCAGCATCGACGCCGCCAACTCGTCCGAGAGCCGGTCATAGGCGGCCAATTCCGCTCGACCCTCGGAGGTCAACCGCACGCGCCGCCGACGGCGGTCGGCGCTGTCGCCCTCGACCGTGACGAGGCCCTCGACCGTGATGAGGCCCTGGGCTTCGAGCGAGCGCAACAGCCGGCTCAGATAACCGGAATCGAGCCCGAGCCTGTTGCGTAGCGCGCGGAGCTCAGCGCCTTCGGCGCGGGTCTCGAAAATCAGGCGCGCCTCGCCCAATGGCCGCCCCCGGCGCAGATAGCTCTCCTCCAGAGCTCCGACGCGCTGCGTGACAAGCCGGTTGAACCCGTCGCACCTGCCCGATCTGTTCCGCATCCATTCGCTGACTTTAGTCAGAGATCATGGTCTACGCAAGAGCTCTCCTGGGTCCCCCGCTTTCGCGGGGACGACGATTTTGAATGGACGGCAGAGTTTTCTCGCAGCCTGCTTTGCCGGTATGACAACGGCGGCGGTCCGGTATCATCTGGTTGATTTGATCCACTACGCTCCTCGAAGGAACGGCAGCCTTGCCCGATCTCGCCTTTGCCTCGGCAGCCGAATTGGCGGCGATGATCCGCAACCGGCAGGTCTCGCCTGTCGAGGTGGTAGGCGCGGCGCTGGCGCGCATAGAGCGCAGCCAACCCACACTCAACGCTTTCATCACTGTGGCGGCGGAGCCGGCGATGGCGGCCGCCAGAGAGGCGTAAGCGGCGATTACGCACGGGTACCGGCTCGGCCCGCTGCACGGTGTCCCGGTCGCGGTGAAGGATCTCGTCCCGACTTCGGGCATCCGCACCACGTGGGGCTCGCTGATCTTCAAGGATCATGTGCCGGACACGGACGCCGAGGTGGTCGCGCGGCTGAAACGCGCCGGGGCGATCGTTGTCGGCAAGACCACCACCCCGGAATTCGGCCAGCAATGCCTGACCGAGGCGCCGCTGTTTGGCCGCACGCGCAACGCCTGGGTCGCCGATCGCAGCTCCGGCGGATCGAGCGGCGGCTCGGCGGTCGCCGTCGCCGCGGGCCTCGTGCCGATCGCGGTGGCGACCGACGGCGGCGGGTCGACACGCATCCCGGCCGCCTGCAACGGAGTCGTCGGCTTCAAGCAGGGTCTCGGGCTGGTGCCGCAGGAATATGCGCAGGACGGGTTCGGCAATATCTCTTACATCACGCCGATGACCCGCACGGTGTATGACACGGCGCTGATGCTCGAGGTCATGGCGGGGCCCGACAGCCGTGACCCCCTCAGCGTCGCGCGCGGCAAGCCCAATTTTGTGACGGCCGCCAACGCCGAGGAGCCGCTGACCAGCCTCCGCGTATGCTGGCGGGCCCGTCTCGGCAACAGCGCCGTCGCCCGCGAGGTGCTGTCCGCCTGCGAAAGTGCGCTCTCGGCGCTGGCTGGTCTCGGCGCGGAAATTACCGAGCTCTCCGCGCCTTTCGAGAACCCGGAGCGGGTCTGGTCTGTCGTCAATGGCGCCTATCGGTTGGCACAGTTCGGCCATCATCTGCAAGAGCATCGCGAGATCATGTGTCCGACCTTTGTGCGACAGATGGACCGCATTTCCGGTTGCTCCGCCGCCGAGCTCTACGATGCGATGTTTCAGCGAACCCGCCTGTATCGCCAGGTGCAATCCTGGTTCGAGGCCTGCGACATCGTCGCGACGCCGACATTGTCGCGCAGTGCGGTGCCGATCGATCAGGACTTCTTCGGACCGATCGACATCGATGGCGAGCCGGTCGAGAACATCCGCGCCGCCTGGTATCCCTACACGATGCCGTTCAACCTCACCGGCAATCCCGCGGTCAGCCTGCCGGTCGGCTTTGACAGCGCCGGCCTGCCCCTGACCATCCAGCTCATAGCGCCGATTGGCGCAGACGCCGCCTTGCTCCGCGCCGCGGCCGCATTTGAACGCGCCTGCCCTTGGGCGCAGCGGTGGCCGGCATCGTCTCCGCCGTGACCGCGCGCTGCCCGGACGAGCGTCACTAGCGGATCACCGCCATTTCGGGCGCGCCGCGCAAGCCCGCCACGTCACCCAGTCGATATTGAGCGCCTGCATCAGGGAGTTGGGGAACGATCTGCAGGCCTCGCTCGTCGACCACACGAAGCGCCGCGTCATATCGACGCCGCTGGGGCGCGAACCCAGACAACTGGCCGGCCGACAAGATTGCCTCCCCCGGAACTGTTCGCAGGGCGGCCGTCCGGGGCTCAACGACACCTCGAATCTTTGCCAGCTATTGCGCGGAGCCGAGCGACGCAGCGATCTGGGCCGCGAGTTTCGAGACGGGGAACGCGCGCGGGCGTGGTTGCCGCGGAGGGTCTTTGCTCCCGAAGTCGTCACCGGGTGGTCTCCTTCAGCTCAACCCCATCGCGCTGGGCTTGCCGGCTTGGTTGGTGTTGAAGGCCGCCTCCCACACCGCGATCTTGCCGTCGCGCATGACCCAGATCTCGACCCCACGCCCGGCCATTTTGGCGCCGCTCAGCCGGTCTTCCCATTCGCCTTCCCAATAATTGGCGATCGTATCGCCCATCAGCGCGCGAAATTGTTTGCGCAACCGGTAGTCCTTCTGCCGCTCGCTGCGGCTGCGAAACAGCTTCTCGAGCGCTGCCTTGCCACGAAACTCCGGCATGTCGCCGAAGCGCACGATGCAATCATCGGTGAAGCCGGCGAGCAGCCCCTCGATATTCCATGGCATGAATAGAGATTCGACCCGGGCGACAAATGTCCGCGCTTCTTCCACAGTAAAAGGATTGCGGTCGGGCATTTCAGGCTCTCCCAACTTTGCGGATCCGGTGATTGTTGGTGTCGCCGATATAGAGCGAGCCGTCGGCGGCGACCGCTGCGCCGTGCGGGCGGTCGAGCGCGGCGGCGCGGGCCGGGCCGCCGTCCCCGTCGCCACCCTGCCGGCCACTGCCGGCGACTCTCGTGACGGTTCGCGTACGGATGTCCAGCTGGCGGATCATATGGTTCTCGGTATCGACGATCAGCAGATTGCCATCGCGGTCGATCGCCAGCTCCTTTGGCGCGTCGAAGATGGCTGCGAGGGCCGGTCCATCGTCGCCGCCATACCCCCTCGCCCCGGTGCCAGCGACGGTGGTGATGGTTCCGCTGTGCGGATCGACCGCCCGCAAGGTGCTGCCCTGCCGCTCGAGTATGTAAACGGTCCCGTCGGCCGCGACCTTGACGGCGCGAGCGCCGAAAATTTCGGCGGCGCCTGCCGGTCCGCCATCGCCGTTGTGTTCGGGTTTCCCGGTGCCGGCAAGTGTCCGGATGACCCCGGAGCCAAGATCGACGACGCGGACGCGGTGATCCGCAACATCGGCGATGAACAGCCGTTTCTGCGCGGGATCGAGCGCCAGGCCGTTTGGCTCGACCATACCCGCGCGCGACGCCGGGCCGTTGTCGCCGCCAAAGCCGGAGGAGCCGTTGCCGGCGATAGTTGCGACGATTCCCGAGCTGCCGTCGACGCGGCGAACGCAGTGATTGTGCCGGTCGGCGATGTAGATGTTTCCGGCATTGTCGACGGCGATGCCGTAAGGCTCGTTGAAGCGGGCGCGCGACGCCGGGCCGCCATCGCCGGAATACCCGGCTTCGCCGCAGCCGGCGCAGGTCGAGATCAAACCCGTCCGCGCATCCACACGGCGGATGCGGTGGTTGAAGGTGTCGGAAAAAAAGAGATTGCCATGCGCGTCGAAGCCGACGTCGAACGGACCGTTAAGCAACGCGAGTGGGGCCGGCCCGCCATCGCCCGCATAGCCTTTCTCACCGGTCCCCACTGCTGTGGTGATTATCCAGGACTGGTCCGCCATCGGCTCGATCCTCGTTTCACATCGGTCAATGTTATCACCGCAGAGGGGTCGCTCAACCCGCAGCGCATGGGCACGGCAGGGGTTGTCGCTCGCTAGGGCTGATTGGGGGCGGTCCTCAGCTGTGCCATTTTGGCTGCCAGCTCGCAGCGCTCAACTAATTTGGCGTCACCCTTGATCACCTCGAACGTCGTATCCTCGCCCTCGCGCCAAAAGCGAATATCGAGCTTGTGCCGGCCGAGGTGGAGGTCGTAAACCGCTAAATCGGGTAGCCATTGCGGAAGCAGCGGGTCGACATAGAGCTTGTTGCCCGGAGCATCCGGCAGAACCCCCAATAGCGCGCCGGTCAGCATAAACGCCGAGCCGGCCGCCCAGGCTTGCGGCACATTGGCGCCGAGGTATTGCACAGGGAAGTTGGTTTCGCTGCGCTCGAACGCGGTGTACAGCTCCGGCAATTGGTTGAGCCGGAAATAGCTCGCTGCAAAGCTGATGTCGTGCGCGATCCTCGCAGCCTCGGCGCCAAAACCATAGAATTTGAAGCCCATCGCAATGATCGCATTGTCGTGCGGCCA
>JAFASL010000021.1 GCA_019244535.1 Alphaproteobacteria bacterium | reverse complement strand
AGCTTGTCTAAGTGGCCGCGCCAACGCGCCGGGTTCTCGCCGTTCCTGTAACCGCGCACCTTCGCCCAATCGAGGACCGCCTCAATTCGGCCTCTCAATCGATTCGCGGTTTCGGGTTTAGCCTTCCATATCGGCTCCAGGGTCTTCATCACGAGCGTCAGATCGACCGCCTGAACTGGCAGGAAGCCGAAGATGGGGCTCGCGTAAGTGTTCAGCGTGTTGCGCCACTGGTTCCCGTGCTTCGCATTCCTCCAGCTGGCCTTGTGCGCTTCGAAATAAGCGGCCGCACACGCATCGAAGGTCATCGCCTTCGCGGCATCGAGCTTTCTTTGGCCCTGCTCCGCCCTCCGAGCCTCGATCGGGTCAATTCCGTCCAGGCGCATCCTGCGGCATTCGATTGCGCGCTTGCGGGCCTCGGCGAGGGAGATGACGTCGACCGGGCCCAAGCCCATTTCGCGAGGCCTGCCATCGAGCATGAAGCGATAGATCCAGGATTTGGCGCCAGCGCCGCTCACCTGAAGATAAAGTCCACCGCCATCGTGATACATCCCCTTCCGGTCAATGCCCCTCACCTGGACCGCGGAGAGCCGATTTAACCTACCTGTCATTGTCCATCCCTGTCGCGCTCAACCTGGCGACGTAGGTATACATCGTTCATCTGGCTAATCTACCCGCGATCGCACCCACAAATTGTTCGTTGATGGGGGTAGACGGTGGTAGACAACGCTGAAACTACCCGGAAAACTGTTCCCCCAAATATCAGCCACTTAGTGGTCTTCTGCAGACTTGCTTGGACACTGGTGGAGTTCGATCCGGCGGACACCCCATCCGCCACCGGGTCACCGGAGGTCTATAAATGCTTTTAGAAATTGCAAAAAATCGCAGGCAATAAGGCGCCTTGGCGAAAGAGGGTTTGGCAACCTTCGCGAAGCTCAGACCGCCGAGTTAAGATCGTGTGGTGCTCAGGCTGAGCCCGGTGGTCGGCGCCGATCCCGCAAGCTGAGGAATGTGCGCAACGACCTCCGCTTTTTCTTCCAGTATCAGAACGGGTTCGGCGTCTATGGGCGCAAGCTCGAAGGGAAAGGACGACCTGAATACCGTTGCTGGCGTCCCGGGAAGTTCCGAGATCGCTAAAAGCCGGCCCAATGACGAATTTAGATGTCCTGCGCTACTCTCCCTGACTCCCGCGGAAGAAGGATTTGAAGCGAACCGCTCAAAGATTGGCGCGGATTTTCTCGGCAACGGCGGCTATGGTATCGGGGTCGCCAGCCTTTACGCCCCAGTTGAGCTTTAAGTCGTCGCCGGGTTTGCGCGGAAGGACGTGAATGTGAAAGTGTTGCACCGACTGCTGGGCACCGGGCCCGTTCGCCTGGATCAGGTTCAGTCCCAACGGCGATAGTGCCTGGTTCACCGCCCTCGCGACACGGTTAACCGAGTACGAGACGGCGGTAAACGCTTCATCGCTAATGTCAAACACAGTGGGAAAGTGCTCCTTCGAGAGGACGAGACAATGCCCGTCATTAGCCGGATAGATGTCCATGATTGCGAGCGTGCCAGCATCCTCCAAAAGCTTAAAGCAGGGCATCTGCCCGGCGACGATCTTGCAGAAAATACAATTAGCATCAGTTTTCATGCATTCCTCCTCCTAAATCCCTCGGCGGGTCCCATCAAACTAATGCTTTCGCCCCGCCGCGCAGCATTCCGGAGCTAAGCTACGGCTCAGTGCGACATCAGTACCGGCAGGGTCATGCTGCGCAGCAGCGAGCGCGTCGCACCGCCGAGCAGCAGCTCGCGTGCGCGGGAATGACCGTAGGCGCCCATTACCAACAGATCGGCGCCAAGATCGGCGACGCGCGAGAGCAGGATCTCGCCGATCGGCAGATCGGCTGAAACCGTGCGCTCGATTTCCGCCTTGACGCCGTGGCGCGCCAGATGCAGCGAGATGTCCGCCCCGGGCACCTCGCCATGCGCCTGCGGTCCCTCGCGCGGGTCGATCGTCAATACTGTAACGGTCTCAGCGGCGGTCAGCAGCGGCATCGCGTCGTTGACCGCACGGGCAGCCTCCCGGGAAGCATTCCACCCAATGACCACGCGCCGCCCCAGATCAGAGAAGTTACCGGTATAGGGAACGACTAGTATCGGGCGCCCAGAAACGAGCGTCACCTGCTCCGGGCGCGGCTGGATCGTATCGGGTTCATCGGGATCTAATTGGCCGAGAATAGTGAGATCGGCGTAGCGAGCGTGGAGCGCCGGATCGGCATCCGCCCCTTCGGCAATTTCCCGCCATTCAGCCGACACACCGCGACGGCCGGCAATGTGCTCGAAGACTTCTCGGGTCTTGTCGGCCGCATCGCGTGCCCGCGCCCGCAATTCGTCAAAAAAGGGGCTGAGCAAAGCCGGATCGTAGTAGCCGAAGTGTTGCGGAGCTTCCGGCATCGGCAGCGGATAGAGCCCTACGAGATGAGCCGCAAACCGTTCGGCGAGCGCGGCGGCAATTTCGATCCGCGCACGGGCCGAAGCAGCGGAATCAAGCACAACCAGCAAGTCCTTATAGCTCATCACTTCCCCTCCTCCTGTCAAACCGTCGCAAAGCATTTCGCGACAGGGGCGAGACTGCCTTGACCTAGATCAACGATTAACAGCCAGGCAGCTCCGAGCGCACCGCCTTGGCTGAGGGACCCAGCGCCTCGCCCCATTCATCAACTCCGGTGAACCAAGCTATCGAATGCGCACTGTTTGATCTACATCAAGGCCCGACGAACGATTTTGCGTCTTTTAAGCCATTGTAACGATCCAACCCTTGGAGGGAAGACAAATGTCGCGCAATCACAAAGCCCTCATACCAGTCGTTGTCGGATTAATGCTTGCAGGAGCTGCCCAGGCGCAATTGCTGCCCACCTGGGAGACGCACATCACACTTACTGAGCAAGACCTCGACATGATTCACGCCGTCGTAACCAATCAGGTTCACGGCAAGCTGGTAGGAACAAAGGTTTCTTGGAGCAATCCGGCTTCGGGAAACTCCGGATATGTGAAGCTGAACAAGAAGCTCGTCAAAAATGGCCAGCGATGCGAGGGCATCGGATACACGGTGCAGTCAAAAGGCCCACCAGTTTACACTGAGCATTATCATTTTATCAGCTGCCTCCAACCGGACGGGGCCTGGAAGATCGCCTAAGCCTGGCTTTTTAGGAGGCTTCTGCAATGCGCCCGGCGCTGAAACAGGAAATCCTCTCGATCCTCGATGACGCGAACGACATGACGATCGCGACCGTGCGCGAGGACGGCTTTCCGCAAGCTACGACCGTCAGCTATGCGAACAATGGCCTCACGATCTATTTCGGCTGCGCAGAGCACTCTCAGAAGGCTCAAAACCTGGCCCGTGACAGCAAAGTCTCACTGATGGTCAGTCTACCTTACACAAGCTGGAACGACATTCGCGCTCTGTCGATCGGCGGCCGGGCGGAGCGTGTCACCGATCCTCAAGAGGTGGCCCAGGCGAGCCAGCTGATGTTCGAGAGGTTCCCGGAGATCGCGCGCTACGCACCGGCTGAGCTGGACGATATCGTGCTGTTTCGGGTAACGCCCGAGGTCATCTCAGTTCTCGACTACCGCAAGGGCTTTGGCCACAGTGATCTCGTGAAGCTTTAGTCTGAGGAGGCGGGGGCTGGGCACCCCAACGCATTTAGATGGCCGCGCAGAAAACGCAGAGCGTCGATCCGGCCTTCGAGCTGAGACTGCCGCCCAGGAAACAACGCGGCGATTTGCCGGTCAATAATGAGCACGCCCCGAACCGAGCCCTCCTCATTCTGACAGCAAGGTGGTCCTGCAAAAGCCCGCGGAGCTGAACACGATGTGCATCAATGCGCGAGGCGGGTCCCTAACGTATGGAGGGATGGTCCAACGCACCGGCAGAAGGGACCCCATGATCGGTTTCACAATTTCCCTAGACCAACTGAAATCGGCGCCGCCGGAGGTGCGGCGCTGGATCGAGCGCGAAGCCGCGGCGGCGCTTACCGCGCTAAGCCGGCCGGAGCCCGACCCGTCCCACCCAGACTCGGCGTCGTTGGCAGCCTGCACCCCGGAAGAAGCTGCCGAGGTGTACGACCTGATCAAGGGGAATTTCTTGCTGTCGCAAGTGCTTTTCGAACTAGCACGTGAAACGCCGGGCAATCGCGGCGGGCCGCCGCTGCATGCGCTCAGCCTGGCAGATATGCTGCGGCACACACGGCTCGCCGATGGCGACCACCTGGTCGACTGTTTCGGTGCCATCACTCAGGCATTTCGCACGGTTCGCAACGATCCTGAAGCGAGCCTGTTCGGCTTTGATCAATACGGGCAGGTCTGGATCCATCAGACGAGAGCATTCGTGCACTTTGGGAGCAGTTGGCCCATCGCGAGTCGCCAGCGGCCAGTCAAATCCTCACCGGGAGAACGCCGCCGACACTCGAGGGGTTTGCGCCGGCTCACCTCGGACCGGGCGAGGATGTCGCTCAGCACGGGCCGGCTCCGGTCGGCATCAATCTCTGAAAGGGGTCCGACGTGAAACAGGCAAATCTGCCACCGCAACGGCGTGCAGCCACTCGTCGCACCGCCGGATACGCCCAAGAGGATCATGTCCTGGATCCTTACCAGCAGCGCGGAAAACTGCACAATGGCACTCTCTGTCCGCAATGCGGCGCTGTCTACCATGAAGGACGCTGGCGGTGGGCGCCGGCGTCCGGGGGCGCCGATAAGTCGCTTTGCGCGGCGTGTCGGCGCATCAATGACAATCTCCCGGCGGGTATCCTCAAATTGCGCGGCATTTTTGGACAGCAGCAGACAGACGAGATTGTTCGCTTGGCGCGCCATCAAGAGGACGCCGAAAAACAAGAGCACCCGCTCAATCGCATCATAGGCGTCGAAGAGGAGGAAGAAGCGATCGTCATCAAGACAACCGATATCCACTTGCCACGCCGGATTGGCGCCGCCGTGAGGCGCGCCTTCCACGGCAGACTGACAGAGGACTTCGATGCCGCGGGTTATTTGGTGCGCGTCACTTGGACCGTAGATCGCTAAACGCGCCAATGCGGTTCCGGGAACGGTGTCATACCCTGAGCTCAGGACAGCCAACCAGCGAGGCTGATCAGATGGATCTCTATCAAATCCTCATGCAGCATCACCGCCGAACCGATCAAATATTTTTCATTATCGGCAAGACAACCGCAGCAGAGGCGCGGCGCAGAGAACAGCTCTTCACAGAACTGCGGAGGGGGCTGGAGGCCCATAATATCGTCGAAGAAAATATATTCTATCCCGAATTGGAAAGATGCTCGGCAACCAGCGAGCTTGTCGGGGATGCGTTTGACGAGCATGCGGAAATCGACGCAATTCTTCAGGAGATCGCCGAACTTCCGACGGATAAAGATGAATGGCCGGAGCGCATCGCCGAGCTTAAGGTCGTGGTGCAGGAACACGTCCGCCAGGAAGAAGACCGGATATTCCCGGCAGCCCGCAACCTCCTCGACAGCGCGCGCGCCAAGGAACTCGGCCGGCGTATGGAGGCGATGAAACAACAACTGCCATGGCCGGCCGGCGCAACCGGATCGCAATAAGCCCGGATCAACCTCGCGGGCCGGCTTCAAAAAGCCAGAAAAATTGATCCAGATCATTCGAGACCCGGCATTCGCCGCATGATGGTCCCCCTCCAAATTTCGGGAGCGGGACAGATGCCTAGCTATCGCCTGTCTTTTATCAACGAAATCCCCGAGGCGGAACGCTGTTCCATTGCCGTCAGCGCTCGGTCATCATCCACGCTGCGCAATCCGGAAAGAGCGGTCGAAGCCGCGAAGACACGCTTCGCGAGGCTCGAAGGCATTTGCAACTGGAACATTCATGCGGGCCGGATCGAGTTCGAGCCGATCAATTTGCCGAAGATCCGACCATCCGCGGAAGCAAAGGACGCCGAACACAAGGGGACTCAACAATGAGGAAAATGTCTGATTTTTTGAGAAATCAGGATCCGCTCACGCTGCCGCCGGACGCGACCGTCGAAGAGGCGTGCCGCTATATGCGTGATCGGCGTGTCGGCGCCGTGCTGGTCACCGAGGATGACGGCCATCTTGTCGGCATTTTTACCGGGCGTGATGCCGTCCACCGCGTCCTGGCGGAGGGCAAAAGCGCGGGCGATACGAAATTGACCGAGGTCATGACGCGCGATCCGGACGCGATGCAACCGGGCGAGACGGCGATTGAGGGTATTGCGGTTAATGGAAGACGGCAGGTACCGCCATGTGCCGATTATCGAGAATGGCAAGGTCGTCGGGGTCGTCTCGCGATATGATTTCAGCGGTCTCGAACTTGATCGACTCGACGAGGAGACGGGCCTTTGGGAGCGCATCTGAAATGATAGGCTAGCATCCGGCGCAACGCCGCGCAATCCGCCGGCCCGCTCTATAAGCAGATATAGGATTTCAAGAGCGGCGCGCGCGTGAGCGAAACAATGACGCCGCTCGCCGCCGAACTCGACGACAAGGCAATTACCGACCTAGCCGCGTATTACGGCCGCCTCGTTCGCGGCACCCCCGATCGCCCGGGCAGCGCCCCCGTTCGTCGGCGGCGAGGTCGAAAATATCGTCAGCAATGGAGACATTGCGCGCGGCGTACCGCCTTCCGCCGCCTGTCATGGCGTGCAGGCGGGCGGGCCGAGCGAGACA
>JAFASL010000946.1 GCA_019244535.1 Alphaproteobacteria bacterium | reverse complement strand
GTTCGTCGCGTAGGCGGTGGCAAGCGCCGCCGTGGTGTTGAGCAGCCCGGGTCCCGGCACTACGGCATAGACGCCAGTCTTGCCGCTCGCCCGCGCGTACCCGAAAGCCATATAGGCCGCGCCCTGCTCATGACGCGTATGAATGACGCGGAGAGCATCCCCGGCATCGTAAAAGGCGACAAACAGCGCATCGTTTTGCACGCCGGGCAGTGCAAAAATCGTGTCCACCTCGTGCCGGCGCAGCATTTCGACCAGCGCCTTGCCGCCCGTCATTCTCGCCATTATTTCCCTCCCAGCATTTTTCGCCATTCCCGCGCAAGCGGGAATCCAGGGCAGGCAGATCCTCGCCCGGCCGCCCCGGACCCCCGCTTGCCGCGGGGGTGACGAGAGAATCAGTCGGTATCAAACATCACTCGAAGGCGTAGGTGTAGGCCGTGCCCTCGCGCATAATACGGCCCGCCGTTGGGCTGGGGAAATGCGCCGGCAGCAGACGGGTGCCGCGTTCGGCATGCTCCTCAATCAGGCGCGTCCTGGTCTGGCGCGACAGCGCCGGGTCGGTACAGGCGAGCGTCGACCATTCCGGCTTCAACAGCTGCAGCGGATGATGGATCACGTCGCCCGAGAAAACGGCCGTCTCGCCGCCTGAGCGGGCATGGATCACGACATTGCCCGGCGTATGGCCGGGCGCGCTTTCGAACCACAGACCATCCTCGAGCGCGTAATCGTCGTCGACCAGCACCGATTGCCCGGTGCGCACGACCGGCAGCACGCTGTCCTCGAAGGCGAGACGATGAGGCGAATCCTCACCGTTCCGGTACACTCCTTCCCAATGCGCAAATTCGCGGCGGCCCATCACGTAACGCGCATTGGGAAAAGTCGGAACCCAGCGCCCGTTTTCCAGCCGGGTGTTCCAGCCGACATGATCCCAGTGCAGATGCGTGCACATGACATAATCGACGTCCTCGGTATTGACGCCAGCACGGCCGAGATCGGCTATATAAGAGCTGCGCAGCCGGTGGAATTGCGGGCGGGTCGGGCGCTCCTTGTCGTTGCCGAGGCAGGAATCGATCAGAATTGTATGATGCCCGGTCTTCACGACGAAGCTGTGGAAGCTGAAAAGAAGGTTGCCGCTCGCCCGGTCGATCAGCCGCGCGCCCGGATGCTGCGGGTTCGCTTCGACGGCCGCCCTGTCGAAATCAGGGAAGAACGTCTCGGGCGCGATGAAGGGCCCTTCATATTCTGCGACCTGGTGAACCTCGAAATCTCCGATACGCGTGATCTGCATCTTCCCCTCCGGACCTGTCGCCGGCGAGCCTACGCTGACGGACCAGCAGGGTCGATAGAGACGAGCCCGCGCAACATATCGCTAGAGAAAGCTGTACGGGTCGATGTCGATTTGGATGCGGACCGAGCCGGCGGTGCGAACGCGCGAGAGCCAGTCCTGCAATATCGGCTGGAGGCGGACTTCGCGGCCCGCCTTGACGAGAAACCGGCGTCGATGCCGGCCGCGCAGCACCGCGAGCGGGGCCGGCGCCGGGCCGAGGACCGTGACTCCAGGCAGCTGCGGCGCGGCGCGAGAGAGTGCGCGCGCCGTCAAATCGCTTGTTTCGGCGTCGTCGGCGCTGACGATCAGCGCCGCCAGACGGCCAAAGGGCGGCAGCCCGGCTTGGCGCCGTGCGGCTGCCTCGGCTTCGAGGAAAGGGTCGCGGTCGCCGGCGGCGAGCGCCTGCATGACCGGCTGGTCCGGCATCCAGGTCTGGATCAGCACCCGGCCCTTGTGCTCGGCGCGGCCGGCCCGGCCGCCAACCTGCTGGAGCAGCTGATAGGTGCGCTCCGCGGCGCGCAGGTCGCCGCCAGCGAGCCCAAGATCGGCGTCGACGACACCGACCAGGGTCAGCATCGGGAAGTGATGGCCCTTGGCGACAATCTGGGTCCCGATCAGCAGATCGTAGCGCTGCTCGGTCATCGCCTGGGCAAGCTCTGCCGCGGCGCGCGGGCTGGACAGCTGGTCGCTCACCATCAGCGTCGCACGCGCCTGCGGAAAGCGTTGCGTCACCTCTTCGAGCAGCCGTTCGACACCCGGTCCGCACGGCACCAGCGCGCCGCCTGCGAGGCATTCCGGGCAGCACGCCGGCACCGCTTCGGCGTGGCCGCAATAATGGCAGAGGAGGCGGCCGGTAAATCGATGTTCGACAAGCCATGCAGTGCAGCTCGGGCATTGGAAGCGGTGGCCGCAAGCGCGGCACAAGGTTAGTGGCGCGTAGCCGCGGCGGTTGAGGAAGAGCAGTGCCTGCTCACCGGCCTCAAGCGTCGCTGCGAGTTCGCTGACCAGCAGCGGCGAGAGGAAACGCCCGCGCTCGAGGCGTTCGCGGCGCAAATCGACGAGCCGTACGACAGGAAGTTCGGCGGCCGCGTGGCGCCGCGGCAACGAGACCCTCTGGTAACGGCCGCGCGCGACATTAACGAGCGTTTCCAGCGACGGTGTGGCCGAGACCAGGATTATCGGAATGCCCGCCAACGAGGCGCGCAACACCGCCATGTCGCGGGCGTGGTAAATGACCCCGTCCTCCTGTTTGTAGGAGGGGTCGTGCTCCTCGTCGACGATGATCAGGCCGAGCTCGGGAAACGGCAGAAACAGCGCGGAGCGGGCGCCGACCACGACGCGAGCCCTCCCTGCGGCGACCGCCCGCCAGGTATCCCGGCGCTCGGCCGCCGACAGGTCGGAATGCCACTGCGCCGGCAGCACGCCGAAGCGCCGTCGAAACCGCTCCAGCCACTGCGCACCGAGGGCGATCTCCGGCAGCAGCACGAGCACCTGCCGGTCAGCGGCGAGCGCGGCCGCGACCGCGGCGAAATAGGTCTCGGTCTTGCCCGATCCGGTGACGCCGTCGAGGACGCTCACACCGAAGCCTCCCGCTGCGACGCCGTCGACGAGCCTCTTCGCCGCCATCGACTGGTCGGTCGAGAGAGCCGATCCGGCCAGACGCCAATCCGGGGTCGCGGCTTCTGCTGTCACGGCCGGAGCGAATCGCTCGTCTACGAGCCCCGCGGTGATAAGGTCCCGGACGACACCGGGGCTGCAAGCCGCGAGCCGCGCGAGCTCTGCAGCCGGCAGTTGGGGTCCGCTGCTCAAAATCTCGAGCACCCGCCGTCGTGTGGGTGTCAGCCGCGGTTCTGTTGTCGCGCCGGCGAGCACGGCGCGACCGGCTGGAGACGCGGCGCAAACGCGCCGCGGCCGCGGTGGCTGCAGCGCCTCGGGGACGCTCATCGCCATTCGCAGCACCGCTCCGGGCGGGGCCATCGTGTATGCGGCGACGCGCTCGATAAATTGCCTCAATTCCGATTGAAGCCCGGGCGTTGCCAAGATCTCGATGATGGGCTTCAGCCGTTTCGCGGGAAGGCCGTTATCGGCCCCGTCCCACACGACACCCGCCACGCTGCGCTGCCCGAGAGGGACACGAACAAAGGCACCGGGCTCGGGCAAGCTTCCCGGAGCGAAATAGTCGAGCGCTTCGGGGAGCGGCAACGGCAACAGGACCCGTACTCGATGCGCGGCAATGCCTTCACCACGAAACCCCGTCGGCAACGCCTCGCGGGAACTGGCATCATCATCGGGCATCGGCTAAACTCACTCCTGGAGTAACGAGCGGCAAGCGCCCTGGGCTTGTCGCGCCACATTCCGAGGTTAGTTCAAGGTGGCTTCCGAATGATTGCGCGCTGCTCTGCTGCGGGAGTTTTCTCCGGCCGGCCCGTTGACGCCGCACCGCGGGAATAGACGTGGCCGATCGTCCGCAAGATCAACCCAAACCGCTCCGCGGCGGTTTGCCCGCACCGGTGCGGCCGGCCGAGATCGGTGCCCGCGAGGTTGTCGCCTATTTGCGTGAGCACCCCGATTTTCTCGACCGGCATCCCGATGCATTGCGGCTATTGCGCGCCCCCGTGCGGAGCGCCGATGACGACGTGCTTGATTTCCAGCATTTCATGCTCGAGCGCTTGCGCGGTGATCTTGGCCGGCTGCACGACGAACAGAGAAGTTTGATTGCGGCGAGCCGGGGCAATCTGGCGAGCCAGAGTCGTGTACACAAGGCTGTGCTGACGATGCTGCGGGCTCTAAGCTTCGAGCATCTGCTGCAAATCGTGACGACCGACCTCGCGGTGTTGATTGACGTCGACGTCGTTACCCTGGGGGTCGAGAGCTCGGCATCACGTATCCCACGCCTGCCGGTGCATGGCATTCACCTACTCCCCTCCGGTACCGTCGACCGCCTGCTCGGCCCCAACCGCGATACGCTTTTGTGCACCGACATCCAAGGCGATCCGGCACTCTTTGGCGAGGCTGCCGGCCTCGTCCGCTCGCAGGCGCTGCTGCGGCTGTCCTTCAGCCGCACGGCGCCGGTCGGTCTAATGTGCATCGGGACGCGCACAGTCGATACATTTCAACCCGGCCTCGGCACCGAACTTCTGACCTTTCTCGCCCATACTCTCGAGATCACGATCGCGCAGTGGCTCGACCGCGCACGTTGACGCAACGTAGAGCCAACTTTCCGGCGCTGCCCGAACCGGTCCCACTCGCGCGGTTCTCGGCGGCTGACGATCTGCGCGCGGCGATCGGAATTTGGGCCGCGTGGCTATCAGGCGAGCGGCGTGCTTCAGCACACACCGTTGCTGCATACGGCCGCGACCTGGCTTTTTTTCTCGATTTCCTGACCGAGCATCTCGGCGAGGTGCCGAGCCTAGCCGCAATCAACGAACTGCGACCCGCCGATTTCCGGGCTTTTCTCGCTCGCCGGGCGCAGGGTGGGATAGAGCGCGGCTCGCTTGCCCGTGGTTTATCGGTAATACGTGGGTTTTTGCGGTTCCTGCAGCGGCGCCGCCTTGCCGAGGCGACGGCGCTGACGGCGTTGCGTTCGCCGAAGCTGCCGCAAAGCGTACCGAAACCGTTGACGATCCAGGATGCCGCAAGCGCGCTCGACACCGCCGCCGCGGCTTCAGTCAGAGAATGGGAAGGAAAGCGGGATACCGCGATCCTGGCGTTGCTTTATGGCTGCGGCCTACGGCTCTCCGAAGCGCTGGCGCTGACTCGAGGCGAGGCACCGCTCGGCGACACTCTGGCAATCGCCGGCAAAGGCGGCAAGCAGCGGCTGCTGCCGGTCTTGCCGGTCGTGCGGCGGGCGATTGCCGATTACCTTGCGGCCTGTCCCTATCATCCGGCCAAAGACGGCCCGCTCTTTCTCGGCAGTCGCGGCGGGCCGCTCAATCCACGCATCGTGCAGCGGCAGATGGCTGCGCTTCGCGGCTTTCTCGGGCTGCCCGAAACTGCGACCCCGCATGCCTTGCGCCATAGTTTTGCAACCCATCTGCTCGGCGCCGGCGGCGACCTGCGCGCTATCCAGGAGCTGTTGGGTCACGCGAGCCTGTCCACCACACAGCGCTACACCTCGGTCGAAACCGAGCGCCTCCTGGCAATTTACGAGGCGGCTCACCCGCGCGCTCATTTTCAACAAGGATAGGACCGGCATGGCCCTGAAGCGCATGGTGCTGCAAATCGGTATGGGAACCGACATCCGCGGCGCGGATTACACAAAAGCGGCGGTGCGTGCTCTGCGA
>JAFASL010000938.1 GCA_019244535.1 Alphaproteobacteria bacterium | reverse complement strand
CACGGCGGTGCCAGTCCAACGATACGGGGACCGAGAGATCGATCGCCAGCGGAATGATCTCGATATCGGCAATCGCCGCTATTTGCCGGGCGGTGCGTTGCGGCACTGTGGCGACGAGATCGGAGGCCGCGAGCGCGGCCGGCAGGGCGAGATATGTCGCGACCAATAACGCGATCCGCCGCTTCAAGCCGAGATCGGCAAGGGCACGATCCACCGCGCCACTGCTAGCGCCGCGCGGCGACACGAGGACGTGGTTGAGCGCCGCATAGGCTTCGATGGACGGCGATTGGCCGCAGAGGGGATGGCCGCGGCGCGCGACGACGACGAATGAGTCGCGCAACAGCATCATCGAATCGAGATGCGCCGGCAATGTGCGCAGGTGTGACACCGCGACATCGATGGCGCCGCTGTCGAGTTGCCCCGCAGCTTCCGCGCCGGTCAGCGGCATCAGGCGCAATGTCGCCTCGCTCGCCTGCCGCGCAAAGCTCTCGGCAAGCTGGCCGACGAGCGCGACCTCGGCATATTCGGCCATCCCGGCAGTAAAGATGCCGGCGCTCTTTGCCGGATCAAAGCCGACGCCAAGGTTGAGTGCCGCCTCGATATGCTCGATTGCGGCCGAAACCAGGGGCGCGATCTCGCGCGCGCGCGCGGTCGGCTCCATGCGGTCGGGAGTGCGGACAAACAGATCGTCGGCAAACAGGCTCCTCAAGCGAGAGAGCGCATGGCTCATCGCCGGCTGCGACAGGCCGATCCGGCCGGCGGCCCGCGTGACGGCGCGTTCCCGGATCAGCGCGTCGAATGCCTTCAGCAGGTTGAGGTCGACAGCGCGGATATCCATAGGATGAATGAATAGCATATAATCAATCGATTTGGTAGATGACCCCTCGCGGTCCTATGTTTGAGGCGGACCGAACAGGAGCAATCTAAAATGACCGAACTCAAAGGCTATCACGCCCACGTCTACTACAACTCGACCACCCGGCCGCTTGCCGAGCGGCTGCGAGAGGAAATGCTCGGCCGGTTCGCCGTCAGACCCGGAGCCTTCAGCGACGAGCCGATCGGCCCGCATCCGATCTCGCAGTTCAGCCTGATTTTCGAGACCGGGGAGTTCCAGAACGTCGTGCCCTGGCTAATGCTGAACCGCGAGGGGCTCGACGTCCTCATCCATCCGCTGACGGAAAGCTCCTACGACGACCACAGCAAAAATGCGATGTGGCTCGGCACACCGGTCCCGATGCGACTCGAAATTCTGCGCCCGACCTATCGCACCGAGCTGCTGCCAAGCGCCGCCGCCCAGTAGGCCTAGAGAGGATTGCACCGTAGTGGGATTGCCGCGCTCCTGATTGCCACAGTGCAGCGGCTGAATCCCCTTGGCGCGTTCAAATCCTATCTCATGCCGTCCGCGGCGTCGGCTTCATTGCAACCACATTTGACCCCGGCAGACGCGGTTTGCGGCGGAGCGCTTCGGCGACAGTCTCGGCCAGCCGCTCCAGACGATACGGCTTTTGCAGAACGAGATCGCCTTCGGCTGGGGCAAACGCGGCGACATCGGCATAGCCAGTTACCAGCATCGCTTTCAAACCGCCTTGGCACTCCCGCGCCCGCCTGATCAGTTCGACGCCGTTCATTCCGGGCATCGCCATATCCACGAGCAACAGGTCGACCGGACCGTTCTGCGCCAATAGTTGGAGCGCCAACGGTCCATTTTCGGCAGCCAACATGCGGTAGCCGAGGTCTGCGAGGCTGCTGACCGCCACCTCTCGGACCTCCGGATCGTCGTCGACGACCAGGATTGTCGCTCGGTCGTGGACCGCCGCCGATCGGGCTTCACGTTCTGGCCGCGGCGCCGAGGGACGGCGAGCGCGTGGCAAATAAACGCTCACCGTTGTCCCGCAGCCGAGGCGGCTGTCGATCTGCAAACCGCCGCCCGACTGTGTCGCCACGCCGTGCACCATGCTGAGGCCGAGACCACTGCCCTTGCCGGGTTCCTTCGTCGTGAAAAAAGGTTCGACCGACCGCCTCCTCACTTCCTCGGACATGCCCTGGCCCGTATCCGAAACCGAGATCAGCACATAATCACCCGGAGTGAGGTCCGGAGGCGCACCGCTTCGGACCACATTGGCTGTCCGGATCGTCAGGCGGCCGCCCTCGGGCATCGCGTCGCGCGCATTGATCGCCAGATTGAGCAGGACCAGCTCGATCTGCGTCGGGTCGACCAGGGCCGGCCACAATCCATCGGTCAGCACGGTCTCGATGCGCACGGTGGCGCCGATTGTCCGGAACAACATGTCGCTGGCTTCGCTCACAAGCCGGTTCAGATCGAGCGGGGTCGGCGCGAGGCGCTGCTTTCGCGAAAAGGCCAGCAGCTGGTGGGTCAATCGCGCGCCTCGCTCCGCTGCCAGGCGTGCCGCCTGCAAACGCCGCAGTGGCTCCTCACTTTTGAGCCGGCGTTCCATCATTTCCAGATTGCCGAGAATAGCGGTCAACAGATTATTGAAATCGTGTGCGACGCCAGAGGTTAGCTGGCCAACGGCCTCGAGCTTCTGCGCTTGCAGCAAGGCCGCTTCGGTTCGCTGCCGCTCGGCGATCTCGGCGGTGAGCCGATCGTTCGCGGCCGCGAGACTGCGCGTCCGATCCGTTACGAGCCGCTCCAGTTCCTCGCGGCCGCGTCTCAATGTCTCGCGCGCCTCGACGATGTCGGTGATATCGGTGCATGTGCCGAACCATTTGACGGTTCGGCCGTTATCGCGAACCGGTGTACCGCGCGCCTTGAACCAGCGATATTCGTTATCCGCCCTGCGGATCCTGAGTTCGGCATCGTATTCGTTTTTGCCCTGCACCGCCTCCACCCAGCGTTTGCGGGTCCGTTCTCGATCGTCGGGATGCACCACCTTCTCGAGCCAGGCAAGACCGAGTTGGTCCTCCTCTGGAATACCGGTATACTCGACCCATTGGCGGCTGAAATAGCCGCGCTGGCCATCGGGCTTGCTGGTCCACACCAATTGCGGTAGAGCTTCGGCCAGAGTGCGATAGCGGCGCTCGCTCGCTGTCAGGGCCTCGATAGCGTCGTGCACCTCGTATTGGCGTCCTCGAGCTCGTAAGGCGGCGCGCACGGCACTGACCAAGGTTGCAGTTCCGACTGGGCGTTCCAGTAAGGTCAGATTGCCCGCGGCTTGCAGAACATCGCGCTCCGGGGTGCCGGCTTCGGGAGTGCCGCCTGGCTCCAAGAGCAAAATGAACGGAAAGTCCGACCACGAAGGTTGCTCATTAATCCACTCGGCAAGCCGCCAAACGTCCCGTCCGATCAGCGCCTCTTCAGTAAGAACACTTGCGCCAGCGCCCTCAGCGAGCCTTTGCTGCAGCTCGTCAAGATCGCCGCACACCAGGCTGCCGATGCCGGCGCCGTCCAGCACCGCTTTGGCCAGAGCCGCATCACGACCGACCGGAGCCAGGATCAGCACACGCAACCGCAGAACCGGGTCAGCTGTGCGTATCATCAGAAGCCGCTCTGATCATCGACTGAGACCCCAGATAAGTCGGAATGCCGGACATGATCCCCTGAAAGTCGGTCAGCGGCTCTCCGATCTGCAGCCCTTGCGAGCTCAACCGCAATTCGCGAATCGTATCCTCGTGCGTGCCGATGCGTTTCTTTACTACGGAAATTGCTTTGCGAACCTTGCCCTGGGCCTCGAAGAACCGCAGCAGCAGGACTGCGTCGCTGAGATAGCTAAGATCGATCGGCGCTTCGACCGCGCCGATCAAACCATGCTGGGCCATGATCAGGAGGGTCAGCACTCCATGCTGGTTCAAGTACGACAGCAGCTGATGTAGTTCGAGCGAGAGAAAACGTTCCTGCGGCATTGCCTGCAAATAGCCGTTGAGGCTGTCGATGACGACCACACTGGCATTTCGCTCGGTTACCCCCCGGCATACAAGCGCCGTAAATTCGCCGGGGGACATTTCTGCCGGACTGATTTCCTTCACATCGATATGATTTGAAGTGATCAGCGGGCCGATATTCATCCCAAGCCCGCTAGCCCGCTCCTGGATACCGTCTAAGCTCTCGTCAAACGCATATAGGCTGGCGCATTCGCCCTGTTTGGCAGCGGCGTAGGCAATGCTCAGGGCTACCGAGGACTTGCCCGAGCCCGCGGGTCCGACAAGCAGCGCGCTCGTACCGCGGCGCAGGCCGCCACCGAGCAGAGCGTCGAGTTCGCTCGAACCGCTGAGGATAATGTCTTTTCGAACTCCTTGCGGAGGCTCGGCAGAGACCAGACGCGGAAAAACCTCCAATCCGCCCGTCCGTATCGCGTAATCGTGATATCCGCCGCGGAATTTCACGCCCCGCATCTTAGTGATTCGCAACCGGCGCCGTTCCGCTCCATAGTCGAGCGCCAACTCCTCCAAGCTGACGACCCCATGCACAATGCTGTGCAATTGCAGATCGGAACTGTTGGACGTCATGTCGTCGAGCGCCAGTACCGTGGCGCTCCGACGTGCAAGGAATTGCTTGAACGCAAAAATCTCTCGCCGGTAGCGCAGCGGGTTCTGCGCCAAAAGCCGCATCTCTGAAAGCGAGTCGATCACGATCCGCGCTGGGTCGACGCGCTCGATCTCATTGAACAGAACTCGCATCGTCTCGCCGAGCTCGACTTCCGAGGGTCGGAACACCGTCTGCCGGTTGGCCGCTCCGTCGATGTCCGGCGAGACCAGCTTGCATAATTCGAGGCCTGCAAGCGACCAGCCATGCGCCGCCGCGACCGCTTCCAACTCCCCTCGTGTCTCGGACATGCTCACATAGAGCGCGGTTTCCGCCTGGTCGCGCCCGGCCAAGACAAACTGCATGCCTAGGGTTGTTTTTCCGGTCCCAGGCCTGCCTTCTATAAGGTGAAGACGGCCGCGAACGAACCCGCCGCCAAGAATTTCGTCCAAGCCGACCAACCCGGACGAGGCCCTATCCCTGCCACTCAAACTTCGCCTCCGCTGAAGGTCCGGCCGTGGAGGTCCCCCGGTGAGGCCGAACACCCACGTGGCGAATTTGTTCACCGCCACGCCAACTGGCCGGTGCCCTGCACCGGCTTCCCGCCTTCTGGTTGTCGGGCCAACCGCACCGCCGCAAGTGCTTCAGCCAGCTGACAGGGGAGAAGGAGACCCGGGCATCGAGGCGAAATGTTTGTCTAAGCTCGATTCCGCTGGCGTCACCAAGCCTTTCGCGCGGGACCTGGAACGTTCTTCTCAGGGTTGCGTTCGACTTCCAGTTGTTGTGCGCTGGAGGAAACGATGAACGGCCTGATATATCTCATTGGCCTGGTCGTGGTCATTCTGTTTATCCTGTCGTTTTTAGGTCTTCGCTGACGGTCACTGCGGTAGGGAATGAAATCATGGAAAGCTCTGACCGCACTGAAACCGTGCCGGTCCAAGCGGCGACCCCTTTCCTGCAGTGGACCCCGGTCGTCGCGGGGGCATTCGTTGCCGCAGCGGTTTCGGTTATTTTGATCGCATTTGGCTCGGCGATCGGGCTCTCGATTGTCTCGTCATCTTCAACTTGGAGGGATGCCTCCCCGGCGTTGGCGGTGGCTTCCGGGCTTTATCTGCTATTGACGGCGCTTGTCAGCTTCGGATTCGGCGGTTATGTGGCTGGACGTCTTCGCGAGCGCTGGTCAACGTCCGCGCATAGCGACATCGTCGAGTTCCGGGATGGCACGCACGGTCTGCTTGCCTGGGCCCTGGCTGTTGTGATGACAGGGCTTGTTGCAGCTGCTTCGGCCGCGAGCCTGGTGTCGAAGGCCGTACAGCCGGCGACGTCTCCCGCGGCGACGACGGGCGAGCCTCTGATTGCCTATGAACTGGATCGCCTGTTCCGCGCCGAGCGGCGGCCGGCGGACGGTGACCTTGCTTATAGCCGCGCCGAGGCCAGTCGTATTCTGCTTACGGCAACGGGCCGGCAGGGGATTACACCGGAAGATCGTGCTTACCTCGCTCGGCTGGTTGCGAGCAGGACGGGTATAGGGCAGCCGGATGCTGAACGTAGGGTCGCGGATGCGATCGCCGGAGCTACCGCAGCGGTGCAGAAAGCCCGCCGAAGCGCAGTTATTCTCGGCTTTAGTACCGCCGTATCATTACTCGTTGGCGCTGCCGCAGCGTGGTACACCTCGTGTGTTGGCGGCCGTTACCGGGACGGGGTCGATCCGTCGTCGGCGTGGCGTTGGCCGCAGCACGCCTAAGGTCGCGACAGTTCCTCATTCGCTTGGCTCGACAGAGCGAAGGAGAGGGCCAAACTGATCTGGGGATGCGCGCTGGACATCCGCCGAGTGCGTAAAGGATAACCAGGCGGAATTGCTGTAACAGCTCGCGACCAGACCCTGACCTGTTACCGGCCGCCGCGCCAGCACCATAAGCAACTTAAATCAACCAACATGCTGGAGCGCCTGAACGAGGAGGTCACGCGCCGGACCCATGTCGTGCGCATCTTTCCCAATAGCGAGAGCTGCTTGCGGCTGGTGCGCGCACTCGCGGCCGAAACCCACGAGAACTGGCTCGAGCAGCATCGCTACTCAATATGCGCGAGCACGAGAAGGAGGTACTGCGACGTGCCGCCTGACCCCCGAGCCGTTCAGCCTAGCACCGTCCTCTGCCATCGGCAGGTCGGGACGAAGGGATGGTCGTTTGCGATCGAACAAAGGGATGCTGCTTTTGATCTGAACCCAACCAGCCCCCGTCCCATGACCGATTTGCTGAACTTGACGCACACAACTCCCGCCTTTTGATCGTCAAATCCAAGATCACCAGTTCGGTCGGACTGAAGAAACCGTTCCTGGCGCGCTGCGCTGCTCGTGCGTAGCTTTATCACTCAGCCACCAATTTCTGGCGAAGCAACCACCCGCCCGCTCGCTTGCCCGCTGTTAAAGTCGCTCAGCTCCGCGGTCGGCTTGCGGCATGAAAAGGGCCGCTCGCTGGCGGCCGCTGATGGTCTACGATTTGAATTCGCCTTTTTATTGGTAGCGGGAGAGGGATTTGAACCCCCGACCTTGGGATTATGATTCCCCTGCTCTAACCAGCTGAGCTATCCCGCCACCGGCGCTCGCATATAGGCGGCGGGTGCCGATGGGTCAAGCTGGGCGGCGGATCCAGCC
>JAFASL010000817.1 GCA_019244535.1 Alphaproteobacteria bacterium | reverse complement strand
CGAGCTGCGTGCCGAACTTGAACTTCGAGGCCGGTGTTCCCCTAAAGTGCCGTTGCGAAATCCGAAAACTGGGAAGGTCGATCAGACACGAAATCGACCACGGCGCGTCCAAATCGTGTCCACGGAAGGCCGAAGGGCCTAGCTGATTTCAGCTAAGCCCTTGGGTTAATTGGTGGGGCCAACCGGGATCCGAACCAGTGACCTCTACAATGACATTGTAGCGGAGTGTGCTACGCAGCATTTCCTAGCGCTACGCCGACTCACTTATACCCTTCTGAAATTAAATAGATTTTCGAAACACTACATGCTTGCGTGTACGCTCGTTTGCGCTACAATTCGCTTCCATCTGCTTCCGCCATGCTTCCGCGAAGACCTCTACAATGCCGAAACTGACCAAGCGCACCGTCGATGCGATCCGGCCCGACCCGCACGGGCGAGAGGCGTTCGTATGGGATACCGGCGACGGTGCCTTGAAGGGTTTTGGGGTGCGGATGATGCCGAGCGGCATCGCCAGCTACCTCGTGCAATACCGGACCAAGGAGGGCCGCACCCGGCGGCTGGTGATCGGCAAACTGGGCGTGCTGACGCCGGACGAGGCGCGCAAGCTCGCCAGCGACAAGCTGAAGGAAGTGGCGACGGGTGGTGATCCCTCAGCCGAGCGGCATCGGGTCCGGCGCGAGGCGCTGATAATCGCGCAGCTGGCCGACCTCTACCTTGCCGACGGGCCGGCTGCGAAGCCCAATAAGAAGGCCTCGAGCTGGACAACCGATCGTTCGAACATCGAGCGCCACGTCAAGCCCCTGTTGGGCCGGAAGCTGGCCGCGTCTCTGACCCACGACGATGTAGTTCGCTTCCAGCGGGACGTGGCGGCTGGCAAGAGCAAGGCCGATGTCAAGACTAGAAAGCGCGGCCGGGCAATCGTCGATGGCGGCCCTGGCACCGCGGCGCGCTCTCTCGCCGTGCTCGGGGCAATGCTGGAATGGGCCGCCCATCCGGAACGCAAGCTGATCCCGGCGAATCCGGCGAAGGGCGTCAAGCTGTTGCAGGGCCGCAAGCAGGAGCGGTTCCTGTCGGAGGCCGAGCTCGCCAGGCTCGCCGACGCATTGACAGCGATGGAGGGCGAGCACCGGCTGAGCCCGACCGCAACGGCAGCGATCCGGCTGTTGCTGCTGAGCGGCTGCCGGAAGGCGGAGATTCTGTCTCTCCGTTGGGATTGGGTCGATGTAGAGCGCGGTCTTCTGCGGCTGCCCGACAGCAAGACGGGCGCGAAGCTTGTGCCGCTGGCCGCGGCGGCCGTGAAGCTGCTAGCCGAGCTGCCGCGCGGCGGCGACTACGTGCTGCCGGCCGCGAAAGGCGCGGGCCACTACACCGGGTTGCAGAAGGATTGGGAGCGGGTGCGGGCTCGCGCCGAGCTAGCTGGAGCGCGCATCCACGATCTGCGCCACAGCTTCGCGTCGTTCGCCGTCGCCGACGGCAACAGTCTCTACCTGATCGGCAAGGTGCTCGGGCACAAGCAGGCTCGCACCACCGAGATTTATGCGCACTTGGCAGACGATCCGGTTCGTGCGGTCGCGGACCGCACCGCAGCTCGGATCGCGGCGGCAATGTCGGGAACGACTGGCCGGAGCGACGCGGCCAAGGTGGTGCCAATCCGCGGCAGCCGGTCGTGAGCACTCCAATCAGCATGAGCCTACACAGACAGCAATTTGCCGTCCGAAGCCGTCCGCACATCCGAAGCTCTCGAAAACAAACGACGGACAACCTGTAATACGCTGCGGAACGCAAAGCGCGTTGGCTCCAAGTGAGCCGCTTGTCGGACGGACTGTGATTCCAGCACTCGGGGGGTCGTGACCAAAGCCGATCGCGAGGGGGTACCCCGGGTTTTTGGGGCGCGCGACCACTAGCACCTGTGGCGCTGGGTATTTCTTGAGTTTGGGGAGTTTTTGGCCGCATTCCGGGCGCGGGCGGGAGTTCCCTACCCGGGGGCGGGGACCGTTCCCGTTCAGCTGGCCAGACGCTCCGATCTTTGGCATTTGGCAAAACGGCTGCCTAGCGGGGTTTTTTCATTTCTACAGGCGTTGCGTTCCTGAATTTCAGGTTGCGACCCAGTTGCCAACAATCCAACGGGCGGGACTAAGGGCCGGGATGTGCCAAAACCGGACATTCTAGAAGCCCGTCGATGGGATGATGGGCGGTGCCGAGGCGGCTATCAGGAAGCGCCTCGAATCAATGGTGGTTGACTAATTCCCCACCGGCGTAACGCCGATCCTCGATTGATGAATCGCATACTAACACCGTCTTCCAGGTGCCGGATTTGCTGGCTCACGGGTGACTGGGTGCGGTGGACACATTCGCCGGCGCGGGTAAACCCACTGACATCGACGACCGAGGCAAGCTGCGGAAAAGATCGAGGTCCTGCATGCCGCGATAACTCGTGTTCTCACTGGCTCGCAGTGAATCATTTAGTTTGCAAATCCCTTTCTTCTCCCTAGATCGATGCGTGACATGAGCCAGGCGTGGCGGATCGCGGCTGTCGCTTTGAGCATTAACCAGGTGACCTGGCACCGGTTTCCTGTCCGTTCGAAGGATTTGGCGCGATGAACCATGAAGCAGGCAGCCTTGGCGATCTGAAATCCCGCGAGAGGCAATCAAAACGGAACCATGGCACTTGACCAATTGGAGTCGAGCCCGAGCCACGCCAACCATCGGCCGGCGCGCATCTGCATTGTCGAGGACGACCCGGCCATGCTGCGGATGATCGGCGACTACCTCGAGCAGCACAATATGCGCGCGATTTCCGCATCCGGGCGGCAAGAGATGGCGGGGCTATTCGCTGCCGGGGAGCCTGATCTGGTGATTCTCGATCTGCGGCTCGACCAGGAGGATGGGCTCGACCTGCTGCGCGAGATCAGAACGCGCTCCGATGTTCCGGTGATCATCACCACCGGCGACCGACGCGATGAAGTCGACCGGGTGGTCGGATTGGAACTGGGTGCCGATGACTATGTCACCAAGCCGTTCAGCCTTCGGGAGCTTTTGGCGCGGATTCGCGCCGTGCTGCGCCGGCAGGAAGCCGGACGTGCCGCCTCCCCACGGGACGTGGAGCGCGGCCGATACCGTTTCGGCGGCTGGCAGCTCGATCCGCGCGACCGGCGGCTCACCGACCCCAGCGGGACCGAGGTCCCGCTGACCAAAGGCGAGTATGCTCTACTCACCGCCTTTCTCGACGCGCCCCAGCGGCCTCTCAACCGCGAGCAATTACTGCAAGCAACCCGCGTGCACGAAGACATTTTCGACCGCAGCATCGACGTGCAAATCCTGCGGTTACGGCGCAAGCTCGAGGTCGATCCGAGCGCACCGCAGATTATTCGAACCGAGCGCGGCGTCGGGTACGTCTTCACGCTGTCCGTCGAGCGGCTCCGTCGCTCCGTATTTCAATCGTAACCGTTTCCCTCAACACCGAAATCGCCCGGTAGCGTGAAGTGGGGACGATCTCGCCGACCAGCACCAGCTCAAGGAGAGATCGATGCTGTTTGAAAGTGAATGCCGAGGCGCAGCCATCGCCGCTCCCGTCGGCCTCGCCGACGATCCGGAAGACGAGATGTTCACCGGGCTCAGCGACGAGTGTTGGAGCTCGACCGATCTTCGCCTGAGACAAAGCGGTGAGGCCCCGCATCGCTGCGATTTGGCCAAATCCCCTCACCGGCGCGGGTGGATCAGCCTGCTCACTTCGATCCTCGATGGATTCCGGTCGAGTATCCACCGTAGTCAGGAGCTCCGCCGTGTCAGCGCGGCCTGGAAAACGGTCGACGACCGAACACTGAAGGACGTCGGGATTTCGCGTCTCGAGTTCGAATATGCGATGGACCCGCGACATAGGGGCTGACGGCATTGTCTCGTGCGCTACATGCTTTGAAGCCTCTCTTCCGCAGCGTGCCGATCGTTGCCGGGTGCTTGGCATTGCTGTTTGTAATCGCGGTGACGGTGGGAGCAGCTCCGGAATCTCAGGCCCCTGCCCCGAAGGGTCCTGTCGCGCAGGAGCCGATAACGCCGATACCGCCAACGCCTGACGCGGACCCCTTAAAGCTGGCGCTTGGGGAGCGCCTTTTTGCGGATCCCCGGTTGTCCGGTGACGGGTCGCGCGCCTGCA